>NZ_JACAEU010000202.1:0-14734 GCF_013388695.1 Fischerella sp. | reverse complement strand
TTGCCGGAAAGAACATCTCCCCGGCAACTTCTCTCCACCCCACAAGAGATTTGTTGTTCTTGTGGGGTGGGCGTCTCGCCCGCCCTATTTTTACTTTATTTATGTCTATCTACTTAGAAGAATTATTATTGCAAAGATTGGATTCTTCTCTAGCAGCCAATCATCCTGAGAATCCAATAGAATAGCAGAACAAATATGAATTTAACTCCAGCCAAGCTGTGAGGTGTTTAAATTATCTGTTTTGGCAGGGTTTACAGAAAAGGCTAGAATTCCCTTTGGGGTTAGAGAGTGAAGCATAGAAGGATTGACCTGCTTCCCCAAAGTAAACAAAAATACAAATCATAACGCTTCTTAAAAAATTGCTACCAAGATCAACTAGCTCATGTAAAATACTAAACCAAACGCAGAGATTGCAATCAGCATAGGGACTACACTACTGAATTCAAATTGTCTTGTCTTGCAAGTTTTTACCAAATACATGGGAATAACTAAGGGCCACAAAATAGTTGCGATCGCAAACATCACCCAAGATAAAAAATTCTCTTCTGGAGAAGAAACTGGATGGCGGAGAGAAAATCTTAACCAATTGATACAAAAATAGCAGGTCATCAGCAGGTAACTAATAACCAAAGCCGATTGAATCTTGTTCACTGTAGGTACTCCTTAAGTTATCTGAGATTCAGCAAAATGACCTGTATAAATTGATTGCAGAATTGATTGCAGAGTGTAAATCAATTTATTTTAGATGTAAAAAACAATACTGTACTGTCATATTGGTTACTTCATCTCCTAATATTAATTTATTTGTAGATATAAATGTTAATAGAATTGCGAAGATAGAGAAATCAGTACTTATACCGAATTTATCCCGAGCGGGATCAGACTGGAGATTATACCAAACTATTTATAACTAGGTTGTTTGACTGTAGACTAGTTTTAAAACAAATTTTCAAATTTAACAGTGTACTACAAGTTTATTTCTATCCCAATTTATAGTAGGGGCGAAGCATTTGGAAAGATTTATTTCTGTCAAACCCAATAATTTTTACCTTAATGCTTCGCCCCTAGTTTATATTTCTCGCACTACAGGCTGACCATTTTTAACTTCACCAATTAACACTACATCGGCACAATTGACGAAAATGCCATTTTCGAGGACGCCGGGTATGTTATTCAGCGTTTTTTCGAGGTTAACTGGATCATCAATAGAGTCAAATTTAACATCTATGACCATATTGCCTTGGTCGGTGATTACAGGCCCTGCTTTTTTAACTCCCATCCGTAGCTCTGGCTTACCACCAAGTTTCTCAACTGCCCGCATCACAGGGGTAACAGCCATTGGTATCACTTCCACTGGCACAGGGAAAACCGAGCCGAGTCGGTCAACTAATTTGCCACCATCCACAACAACGATAAACCGATCTGCCAGGTAATCTACTACTTTTTCACGAGTATGTGCTGCACCCCCACCTTTAATCAAATTCTTCTGCGGATCGACTTCATCTGCTCCATCAATGGCAATATCGATGTGGTCAATAGCATCTAAGGTGGTTAGTGGTATGCCATACTGCTTTGCTAAAACATCTGCTTGAAAAGAGGTAGTAACACCAACGATATCTTTAAGTTCGCCAGACTTGAGGCGTTCTCCTATATATTGAATCGCATACGCTGTTGTTGATCCTGTACCTAACCCGACAATGGAACCCGATTTTACAAGAGCGGCGGCGGCTTTGCCGACTTCTTGCTTCATCAATTTCACGGGGTCTGTTACTGCGGTCATTCCCAAAGCTCCTGAAAAACTGACTATAGTCCATAGTAGGGGAGAGTGGGAGATCGGGGGAGAGGGAGAGAGGGGGAGATGGGGAGATAGGGAGACTTATATCTTGCACCTCCTACTAATACACAAATAGGAACGTAAATAAAGTGACTCCCAAAACGAAAACATATTCAATTATTAAAAGTAATTTATATAACTATGATAAAAACATATATTCAGTAATTTTCCGAAGAAAGGGCGATCGCAGTCGAGCTTAGATCGCAAGTTAGTGAATACAGTCAACGCGATCGCTGTTTTAAATCACATCAGGGTTCACTCTATAAACCTGAGCAAATCTCGATTAATTGAGAATAAACCATGCAGCCATGAGGATTTGATTAGTAGTGGCGATCGCTTGCGAATACACCTCATAGTGCCTACTACGAACATCAGAATCACAATTTATATGCAAAGCTCGCATCAACCCTGAATTGATTACACTTATTAATTACAGTGGCGACAAAGCGTGAAAGCAGCGAGTAGAGCCTATGAAATTACCAAACGGCCCGCAAACTCCACAATTGGTACAAATTCTCCAGTGGATTTTAAATCCTATGACGTATATGGAAGACTGTGCTAGACGCTATGGGGACATCTTTACATTGCAGCTGACAAGTCCTATGGTTTTTGTGAGTAACCCCCAAGCACTACAGCAGATACTAACTAGAGACGCTAAAGAGTTTGAAGCTCCCGGAGAACCGCTTTTTTTACCAACATTAGGTGAGCATTCTGTAATTACTGTCAGTGGTGAAGTGCATCGGCGTCAACGCCAGTTGTTGATGCCTCCTTTTCATGGTGACAGAATGCGAGCCTACGCACAAGTAATTAACAAGGTTACAGAAGAAATCATTAGCCAATGGCAAATCGGTAAACCCTTTTGCGTGCGATCTGCCATGCAGGCTATTACTATGCGGATAATCATGCAAGCTGTGTTTGGGCTATATGATAGTCCTCGTGCCCAAGCACTGGAAGATATTTTGAAAATAATGCTGGATAGGGGCGGAAGTTCTCCCTTGAGGGCGCTAATGCTTTATTTCCCAGCATTGCAAAGGGATTTAGGCTCGCTAACTCCTTGGGGAACTTTTCTGCGCCGCCGAGAGCAAGCTTATAAACTTTTGTACGAAGAAATTCAGGAACGTCGAGAGCAAGCAGACTCATCTCGCACAGATATTCTTAGCTTATTAATCGCAGCACGGGATGAAGCAGGTCAGCCTATGACCGATGCAGAGTTAAGTGATGAATTGATGACCTTGTTGGTAGCTGGTCATGAAACCACAGCAACAGCCTTGACTTGGGCATTATATTGGATTCACAAATTGCCAGCAGTACGCGAAAAGCTACTGCAAGAACTTGATTCCCTTGGCGATCGCCCTGACTCCAACAGTGTTTTGAAATTACCCTATCTGAATGCCGTTTGTTACGAAACCTTGCGAATTTACCCTGTAGCAATGCTCACTTTTGCCCGCGTAGTAAAACAACCCCTATCCCTATGTGGTTATGATCTTGAACCAGGTACACAGGTAATGGGATCTATTTATCTCACACACCAACGCGAAGATTTATACCCTGAGCCTAAGCAATTTAAACCAGAGCGCTTTTTAGAAAGGCAATTTTCACCCTATGAATTTTTGCCATTTGGGGGTGGTGCAAAACGCTGTATTGGTGACGCCTTTGCTCAATTTGAAATGAAATTGGTACTAGCAACCATTCTCTCGCGCTTGGAATTGGCACTGGTGGATAACTCAGATGTGCAACCTAGACGGCGTGGTTTGGTAACAGGGCCAAATCGCTCCATCCAAATGGTTGTGAAAGATCGGCATCAGGTTCAGTCTCGAACTCTAGAGACTATTTCTGGTTGAATTTTGGCGTTGCTGAATCGAGGTATGAATTTTGTAGAAGCAATTCATGAATTGCTTCTACAGTAGTAGATTGTAAATCTGATGTTAACAGTTTCATACTTTCAATCAGCAACGCCTGAATTTTGATAGCTTCGGTATAGGCGGTTGTACAACCGCCTTTCAACTATATTAAAGATATGTAGTGGGTTTCCACGCTTATCGCGAGGTTTTATATGAAACTCCCTGATGGCCCGCGTACACCAGCCTTCGTACAACTAATTCAGGTGCTCTTTCGCCCTTTAGAATTCTTAGAAGAGAATGCAAAGCGCTATGGAGACTGCTTTACATCTCGAATAACTGGCTTTCCCCCATTAATAGTTGTTAGCCACCCACAAGCACTTCAGCAAATCATGACTGCTGACTCCAAACTATTTGAGTCTGGGCCAGCTAACAAAATTTTCCATTTTATAGTAGGAGATGACTCGCTGTTATTATTAGATGGCGATCGCCACCAACGCAAGCGACGTCTGTTAACTCCTCCCTTTCATGGCGAGAGAATGCGAACCTATGGCAAGCTAATTTGTGACATCACCGAGAAAGTCACCGATAACTGGACTATTGGTAAATCTTTCATCGCCCGTTCCGTCCTGCAAGAAATTTCGCTGCGAGTCATCCTTCGTGCTGTTTTTGGCGTTGATGAGGGAGAACGTTTCGAGGAATTGCGACAACTATTCAGTCAGATGCTGGATAATTTTGACTCACCTGTCAAGTCTGGTTTCCTGTTTCTGAAGACGCTGCAAAAAGATTTAGGCCCTTGGAGTCCTTGGGGAAGCTTTGTCCGTCAACGAGAGCGAATTGACGAACTTATTTATGCTGAAATTCAGGAACGTCGTCAGCAATCCGATACTTCTGGTGAAGATATCTTAAGTTTAATGATGTCGGCTTGTGATGAAGCAGGACGGTCAATGACAGATCGAGAATTACGCGATGAATTGATTACATTACTGTTGGCAGGTCATGAAACCACCGCTTCTGCTTTAGCATGGGCATTATATTGGATTCACAACCTACCAACAGTCCGCGAGAAACTGCTGAAGGAATTGGAAAACATCAGCGACGATACAGATCCCAGTGAAATTGCTCGGCTACCTTATCTCACAGCAGTTTGCCAAGAGACATTGCGTATATATCCTATTGGTTTATTTACTTTCAGTCGTATTTTGAAAGTACCATTTCAACTGATGGGCTACGACTTTGAGCCAGGTACGTATTTATCTCCTTGTATTTATTTGACCCACCAGCGCGAGGATATATACCCAGAACCGAAGCAGTTTAAGCCAGAGCGTTTTTTGGAACGCCAATTTTCACCTTATGAATATATGCCCTTTGGGGGCGGCAACCGTCGCTGTCTGGGTATGGCATTTGCCCAGTTTGAAATGAAACTTGTACTGGCAACTATTTTGACACGCTGGCAACTGGATCTAGCCGATCGTCGTCCGGTACGTGCTGTGCGTCGTGGTCTTGCTACCACACCAGGTGGTGGTGTGTCAATGGTAGTGACAGGAAAAAAGGTGAAAGCCCCCAATCTAGTAAGCTGTTAGGTTTTGAATTTACCCATTTGGGGAGAGTGGGAGAGGGGGAGATGGGGAGAATAACCACTAACTACTAACCACTAACTACTAACTAATGACCAATGACCAATAACTATTGACTACGCACAGGAGTCAATTAAATCCGGAGTTTCGTTGATGTACATGGTATTTATGTGCTGCCATCACAATGGCTAAGAATCCCCAAAGAATCATGCCGGAGACTCCTAGCATGCCGCTACCAATGGGTAGAGTCACAACACAAGCAATACCAATGGCGCGTGCAGCAGCCATAAAAGGATCGATGCCAAGCTCAGAATACTGAAATACTTGAAACAACAACAAAATTAATCCACCTAAGTAAAAGACAGCACCAAACCAACCTAGTGTGAAAAACGTATCTAAAATGCCGCTATCAATCACAATAGGTTCTAGTACACCCTTTTCGTTAACAATAAATGTATTGCCGATGCCGTTACCTAAATAGTTTGTTAGGGCTTTGTTGACTCCTCTTTCATAAATCCCTTGCCTGGCTTGGGCGCTGCTATCTTCATCGAGATTAGAAAAAGTTTCTAGTCGAGTGGCAATCACCTCAGAGAATGGCTCTACAGTAGCCAGGGGGATGACACAGATTGCCATGACTAAAATAGTGACAATCAGACGCATTTGGATATGTGGTTTGAGTGAAGAGAGTAGGGTGAGTATACCTACCAACCATGCTCCCCACATGGTTCTTACTAGTGTTAGTAGTAATGCTAAATAGCCAGCTGCTGATGCAGGGATACGTAAAACATCTTTGCTATTAAATAACAACAGTAAACCTGTCATGATCGTTGTGGCAAAAGGCCCAGATGATGCCATCGTACTCCAGATCCGCATTCCTAAAGGTTCGGGTCTGCCAAAGCTTTGGAGTTTTGTGCTGATCAACCAAAATCTATCCCATTCAGGTGCAACTAAGTATTGTATGACTCCATAAACTCCCGTTACTAATACCCCCCAAAGAAATACTCGCGTAATATTTTGGCGATGCTGAGGATAGTCACGCCATTTTATAAATACGTAAAAAGCGAAGCTAATAGGAGTTAACCAATCGAAAAGACCCCTAACAGCGGTAACAGGTGATGTTTTGATGAATCCGATCAGGGAACCGTACAACACACCCGAAAGAGCCAAGATAAAGGGCAAACCACCTTGACGATATGACCGAGGCAGTTCTTTCAAGACGGTGTGCATAGTGATGAGTGTGACTAAATACTGCGATACCAGTATGAAGCGACTCTGATCGAAGGTACTACGATAATCAATTAAACGAGAAATCAAAGGGGTGAGAAACCACATCCACCAAAGAAAACCCATGTAAAGTACGGGATATCGCAGATACAAAAAAACACCCACAGCGAAAGAAATCACTACGTATGCCGGGCGAAATATGGAACCAGCACCCGCAGCAATAGACGCTGCGGAAAAAACCACTAGCGCCAGAATTGCCAGCCAACCCAGAAGCGGCGGATTTTGTTGGTTAACGTTTGTTGCGGAAGAACTATTGATATTTACGTGCCTGTAAATCACTGAGCATCACCATCCAGAGACTATTTACTAGTTATCTCTTTTTTTGAGGCTTCCCGCAGACATTGCTGCCAAGTTTGCAAACCCAGCCAGCGACCCCGGAGGGATGTCAGCCATTTTCTTACAGCCAATTTTCCTTCCTTGGGCAAGAATCGCAAACACTGCACGAAACCTAAAGATTCTTGCGTACCCACCAGTATAGCCCATGCCATAAACACTGCACGACGTTCAGGCGGTAAGTGTTCCAGCAAAACTAAGGTTTCATTGTGTACGGCGTTCACAAGAGCGACCTCATTTAATCTGTCTCGCTTATCCTCGTCAAAACGTTGTGCTGGATAGTGATCCACTGCGATCGCCGGATCGAAAACAAGCTTCCAGCCATTGCGCTTCAATGCCAAGCATAAGGCCATCTCGAAGTTCACCTGCGCTCCTGTACCCAGCATCCGCTCATCAAAGCGAAGTTGGGCGATCGCGATCGCGCTCCGGCGGAAACTCATATTTACACCCTTAAGTATGTCTACCTCACGGGCTGTTCCTACACCTCTGTGATGGTTGCCAATTACACGCCCAAACCACTGAAGTTGACCGACTAATTCAGTATCGCCATGATCTAACAATTTACCTTGCCAGTACACCCAGTCTCGTCCACCCACACCACCTAAGTGGTCATCTGAGAGATAATATGTTTCGATCCGTTCTAGCCAATCAGGATGAGGTGCAGCATCATCATCGGTGACTGTGATGATATCGCCTTTGGCAGCATCTAAAGCTGCATTGAGAGCTGCAACTACTCCTGAAAGCGTGACAGTGACAGTACGGATTGGCAAGGGATGAAAGTTTGATTCTTTGAATAATGCCCAAGTGTCGTTATCGATGTCTCGCACTGTCACCAGCACTTCATCTGCTGGGCGAGTTTGTTGTTTGAGTGCTTCTAAACAACGAGTTAAGTCTTTAGGGCGACGATAGGTGGGAATGATGGCAGTGATGGTCATCATGGTTGTATGCAAATTAATTGGGTCTAAAACCCCGTCATTTTAGGACGGTTTTCATCATCGGTTTGGTGGTAAAATAATAACAACAGGAAGGGTAACTAACCTGTCTAAAAACCCGATTGCTACCTAACAAGTAGACGCTGCACCTTGACAACTAAATCTATGGGGTTCTACTTCGTAGTTCTAGTACTCAGCTTGGAAGTAGGTAAAAGATTTACAGCTACTAGACGCAAGCGCATTAAATTCAAACAAATTTTGCAGTAATGCAACTACCGAGGGGCACTCGGAAAGTTAAAGCTTGAGGAGAGAACCACCTCTGGGCTAGGCAACGCAAGGAACCTAGTCTAAGTGGACTCGTTGAACCAAGAATCTCCTTGCCTTCAGGCAGGAGAGTGTCAAGTTGGTTCTGCTGTTTTAACTGTGGAACCAGTCTTGAGTTTACTTAACCAACTCTTGACCATACCTTTTAACTTTAATTCTGTGTGTAGCTGCCACTCAAAGAATGGAGCTAGACCCAAAGACAATAAAAATATACGCAGTCGCAATGCAGTTGAATCACCTAATTGTTTCAATAATCCCACAAGTTCATCGCGTTCTTGTTGATTGTAGATAGGTAAAAAGCAGTAAGCCGAATGTATAATCGCAAACTTTTGGCGCTGTTTCTTCAGCACTTTTGTATCCCAACTCCGCCGCTGAAAGGCAGGCTGCAAGCTTTCTTCAAAAATACGAATGTATCCTTTCAATTGCAGATTTTTTCGTTTGGGGCGTGGTGTATTTATGTCTGTCCAGACGCGATAGCAAGCTAATATTTCGTTGCTATAAACATTACCATAGCCAGCATCTGCTATTCTGACTGCCAAATCGTAATCTTCTACAAATTCTGGGCGGTTTTCGTAATACTTTAATTCTCTTAATGCCTTGCTTCTAAACATACAAATGTTTGCCGCTACGCGATAGCCAGACACAGAAGCTCGCAATGCATCTTCAGCATTCTGAAACTCTTCGATTCTGGCGATGCGCCGCACAGAGCGATTTTCTCCACGCTCGTCTATTTCGTGAACAGCATTATGAGCATAACCAGCTTCTGGATATTTTTGCAGTAGTGGGACTAAAGTCTCTACATAATTTGGCAACAACACATCATCTGAGTCTAAGCGCACAATAAATTCTGTTTGTGGCTGGCTCAAAAGCCAAGTATTGTTACCTGCGATACCAAGGTTTTTGGGTTGCCGATAGTAATGCACCTGCGAAAACTGCTGACAGAGCTTTGCCATCACTTCTGGTGTCTCATCAGTACTGGCATCGTCAGCAACCCATACTTCTATGTTGGGATAGGTTTGATTGCAAGCACTAGTTACCGATTGAACTAAGTAACGCGCTTGATTGTAGGTGGGAATGCAAATGGCTACTAAGGGAAACTCTGACACAGATAATTAACTCCTTTTCAAGGGATTGGGGATTGGGAATTGGGGATTGGGAATTGGGAATTGGATCTTTTCTATGCTCGATACCCGATGCCCTATGCCCATTGCCCCATGCCCATTGCCTCTTGTTTTCTTGTGCTACGCATTTTTATCCAGACAAGCGACCATGCGATTGACGTTTTCCATACCAAACAAACCGTTATGTGCTAACTCAAAAGCGCGATCGCTGAGTTTATATTCACAAATCCGTGCGATCGCTTCAGTTAGAGCGGCTACACTCAAAGCCTCTGTGGTAATTCCTAATCTGTGGGTATTAACAATTTCTGCGAGGCTGCTGTCAGTTGGGGTATGTGCGAGGATAGGTCTTTGCACTTGTATATAGGTAGTAACTTTTGTTGGTAAGCTGGTCTGACGAAAAATCGCAAATGCGTTGTCAAAAGGATACATTGCATACATGAAATGACACTGAGCTAATTTGGCGATCGCTTCATTTTCAGTCAGTTGGGGTATATCTACAATTAGCTCAGAAAAATCTGTGGGTAAAAACCTACGGTCTGCACCAATGACAATAAACTGAACTGATAATTTTTGCTGTTTACCATAGTTCTCTAAAGCCTGGCAAAACAAGCGAAATTCATCAGCAGAATAAATCGAACCGATATGTCCAACAACTAATGTATTTTGTTCGCTTGGTTTTGATTCCAGCTGAGGTAAATTCGGCAAATAACGATGCACAACAACAGAGTCAACGCCCAATATTTTCTGATAATAGCGACGCATGCTTTCGCTAACTACATCCACTGAATTAACGGCGTGCATCGCTTCTGCAAACACCTTTTTCGCTTGTTTTGATAGCCATCGATAGCGGCGAGTTCTGCCAAACCACCCACCAACTAAATCGTCGTGAATCGTCAAATGTACGGGAATACTTGTTCTGCGAGCAAGTTCCTTAGCAATTAAAATCCCGTCACTATGTCCAATCACCCAGTAAGCATCGGCTTTGAGAGAAAGAATTTTGTTGATTGTGCTAATTAGTTGGGGAGTTTTGATTCCGTGCCAAAGTAATCCACTATTAACAGTATCTTTGACTAATTTTCCTCCCATTAACCCTTCTCCAAGTCGTTTGGCTTCTGGGAAATCTACTTCTTTTTCAGTAAAATAAATCCATTCAACATCAATACCTTTTTCTTTTAAGGCCGGAATCAAGCTCCTTAAAATTACCGAACCACCGCCTATATTTGGCAAAAAAGTTGTGATGAGTAAAACTTTTTTCATAAGAAGTTCTAACAAAATATATAGAGATTCAATATTGTTGCCACCAACACTAGGCAAGTAGAAGGCGGAAGTTAAAAGGCAGAAATCTCACATCAAAAGCCTTCTGACTTGTAAAGTAATACCAATAAAAAAGAATGCAACACATAGATAAGACTCTTTCCTATGCTTCTTTGTGCCTTCGTGTCTTGGTGTTTCAAAAATAAATTTTTTCACCACAAAGACACTAAGACACCAAGGAAACTCATTTCTTAAACTGTTTGACGTTTTAACCAGCCTAGATGAATCTCGCTGAAGATATCATCCAGACTTTTAGTTAGATCCCAATTTGGGTAGTGAGCTTTCATTTTAGTTAAATCGCTGATGTAGCAGATATGGTCGCCTTCGCGATTTTTATCGACGTATTCCCACACCATTTTTTTGCCAGAAACTGTTTCAGCTAAAGAAAAAGCTTCTAGAATAGAACAACTATTACCCCGACCTCCACCTAGGTTATAAACCTCTGCAACTCTGGGATTTTCGATGAAGGCTTCAATAAATCTAGCTACATCCAATGAGTGGATGTTGTCCCTGACTTGCTTACCTTTGTAACCGTAAACGAAATACTTTTTGCCTTCTAAATTGCACTTGATTAGGTAGCTCAAAAATCCATGCAATTCTACACCAGAGTGATTTGGGCCAGTCAGGCAACCCCCACGCAAGCAACAGCTTCTGATGCCAAAATATCGCCCGTATTCTTGCACCATAATATCTGCTGCAACCTTGGAAGCTCCAAACAGAGAGTGTTTGGATTGATCGATGCGGAAGTTTTCAGCTATACCGTTATAGTCTGATTCGCGTGCGTATTCCCAACGCGTTTCCAACTCTTTTAGTGGTAACTCGTTGGGAGCATCTCCATACACTTTGTTTGTTGACATGTGTACGAAGATGGTTTCAGGAGTATAGCGTCGTGTCGCCTCCAGCAAATTCATCGTACCAACAGCATTGGTATCGAAATCATCAAAGGGTATTTGTGCAGCCCGGTCGTGGGATGGTTGGGCGGCGGTATGTACAATTGCTGTTGGTTTTAATTCTTCAATTAGTTTGAGTACGCCAGCGCGATCGCGGATGTCTAGTTCATGATGCTTAAAGTTACTCAATTCATCTTCTAATCGTTTTTGATTCCAACGAGTATCGCCGCTTGGCCCGAAAAAGGCAGCCCGACTATTATTGTCAACGCCATGAACCATCCAGCCCTGGGCTGAAAAATAGGTACAAACCTCTGAACCAATTAGACCTGATGAACCTGTGACTAAAAGAGACTTGGAATTCATAACTATAGTTTCCTAAATTTGTTTAGTTGAACAGTTGAAAATAAAACTAATTTTGCTTGGTTTCCTCACTTTCAGGCTTTTACCCCGCCAAGACACTCGCTGCTATGGATTCACGTACAAAGGCATCCATATTATCATGGTCTAGGGTATGAGCGGGGATGTATTGGAATTCTTGTTGCTGTATAGTTTTAATTAAACCTGGATAATCTACTACTTCTGGGTGAAACTCTGCAATTATTGCCTTCACTCTCTTTAGCCACGAGAGATTGCCTGATAGTAGCTGCTGCTCACCGCCTTCTATATCCAGCTTCACCAAGTCCACTTCTTGATCGTGAGGCAGTTCGGCAAGCAGCGTTGCCATAGATATAATTTTCACCTGCTCCCCTGTTGTGACCTGTTCTCCATTCACAGCCACTCTTCCCATATTGGAATCTTGGGATGACTCAAAAGTGACTACCCCATCAGTTGGCCCGATCGCTGCTTCTATGACAGTGGCATTAATTTTATTGTTGATAAGATTTTTACGTACTAGCTGAGCGTTACTCGGATTTGGCTCTATGGCGATAATCTTGTCACATCCATATTGTTGGTGTAGCCACAGACTTGTCAAACCAATGTTTGCACCAAGGTCAACTACTAAACCGGGCTTGAGGGAGAATGGCAAGCGGTATGCATCGTCAAGCCACACTTCACGTATACTTTGGATATCTCCGCGATTAAGACGATATGTGAGGACAAGACCATTCGAGCAGCGGATGGTGCGCTCTTGATTGTGAGATTTGAGATCGATAACTTTTAGTATCCTGTAGAGAACGAAGTCAGACACTAGACGCAGACGCGAACTGAAATCGCCTGCTAACGACCATGCTTGTCGTACTTCATGCAATGTTTGTCTGACGGTTTTCCAAAGAGAAAGTAACGAGTTCATAAGGATAAACTTCTTCGCAAGGTGTTGTAGAATTATCGAGTCTAAGTAAATTTACACACTTTTTTTCAACTGTTCAAACAAATCTACATAGCTTTTAGCCATCCGATCCCAGCTATGTTGTTCTGCGATCGCGCGGGCGGCTTTTCCCATCTGGCTTCGCAAGTTGCGATCGCTTGCTAGCAACAGCAGCGCCTGCGCTAAAGCCTCGGTGTCATCTGGATCTGGTAAAACTATCCCAGCTTCCGGTGTTATCAGTTCAGCCGCGCCAGTTGTACTAGCCGTAATCACAGGTAGACCACAAGCCATCGCTTCAATTACTACTAAGCCAAAAGGCTCATAACGTGAAGGAAAGACTAAGAAATCTACTACTTTCATTAATTCCGGGACATCATGCCGAAGTCCCAAAAAATGTACGCGATCGCTCAATCCCAGCGATGCCGATAGTTGTAGATATGGGCTGCCTTCCGTAATTCCCGCAACTGCTAGGTGTAACTGAGGGACTTTCACTAAGGCATGTAATACCGTATCCAAATTTTTGCGAGGGATTCTGATATCTCCTGCAAACAGTGCGAGGGGTACTTCTTGTGGAAGCCCCCACTTTTGGCGATCGCTGATACCTGGTGAAAACTCCTGCAAGTCAACGCCATTTACAATCACTTGCAAGCTTTCGGGTGGTACACCGATTTCGATCAAATCCTTAGCTACTTTATCTGAGACAGCTACAACAACTTGCGCCTGATGAAAAGCTTTTTTTTCCCAACGTGCGTTTGCGTCTGTATACAGCCACTGGTAAAAATCATATAAAACTCCGCGTGGATTCAGTACAGTCCAATCTGAATCAGGTGTAGCCCCTTTCGCGGAAAACTTCAGCCAAGAGCTATGGACAAAATGCACTGCATTCACATCTGCCGGGGCCATTGTAATAGCACCATTGGCTTTGACTAGATCAATCTCAGACCGATGTTGGCGCAACCAATTTGCAGTTCGCCAAGAAAAAATCATGTTACGGACAAATTCCGTAGGCCAGCCTTTTACCGGAATGCAAACCCATCTAACTTGGCTACTTTCTTGTAATTCCGAAGCTACCTGACTTGCTAATAAGGTAACGTGGTAGCCACGACGAATCGCTTCCTTTGTTACCTCATAATTTACCCGTCCCTGACCATTACCTTTCACAACACTGTGGGTAACAATGCAAACCTTCACAATTTAATATCCTGTATTTAAAGATCACTTTTACTACTATGAAACTCACCTCTCTGATACAAATGTGATGCTAAATTCTTATATCTATGCAGATTATGAAATTAGCATCATCGAAAAAAACTAACTTTGAATTAAGCTACTTACCTTCTGGGAAATACTCCAAAGACAAATAAGATGAGACTAGGCGCAAGGTTTGAATTGTCTTAAGAATGCCTTGCATACCTGCTGCTTTTAAACTGTGAGCAGTTGTGTGCAGTGAGGCTATTACTAAGTAAACCCAAGCCTTTAGCACTTTTTGCTCGGTGGATAAATATCGCTTGAAAGTGACGTAAATTCGTGAAGCTTCGTGATACGGTTTATAAAAGTCACGATTAATATCCGAACCAAAGTGATGGTTTACAGCCTCTGAGCAAAGCTTGATTTTAAATCCTTGCTTCAGTGCTCTAGTTGTAAAATCTACTTCATCACAACCGTAGACTAATTTTTCATCAAACAACACTTTTTGGAAAACACCAGCGGGGAAAACTGTGCTAATAATTACCACAGTTTCCATTTCTTCATTTTCCTGATAAGGAATTTTCTGAAAACCTAGAAAGTCTTGTTTGCCAGGAAAAATTACATGACCATCATCTGTCTGAGTTCCAGTCACAATGATTTTATCGATTTCATCCCCTGATTCTTTGACGTAATTTTCTAAATAGGCAAAAACTGTCTCCAAAAAAGTTTCGCCTAAAACAGCATCATCGTCGAGAAAGAGTACATGAGAACCAGTTACAGCCTTTAAAGCATT
>NZ_JACAEU010000201.1:0-16360 GCF_013388695.1 Fischerella sp. | reverse complement strand
TTTGTGGAGCGAAGAATCTCGATAGATGCTACTCTGCGAGAAGCCGCTGTCGCGTCTACGTTCCGCGTTGCTACACTCAGCATGACAACATCAAATTCATACTTCAAATCAGCAACGCCTTTATTGTCATTACTAAGAACAAATTACAAATGACAAATAGCCAAGGACAACCTAATTATATATAAGTATGCAACACCAGATGGATAAAAGGGCGTTGCCAAATTTTTATCAAAAATCTTTAAGTTTCTTCTTTGTTACAATGGACGGTTGGGAAACAGTATTCTATCATAGACGGTTGGCATATTATTTTAGCTAAAATACTCAGATTTTTTGTTATATCGGTAATTAGTAATGAATCGCAGATTTGTTGTTTGTTATTTGCAATAACCAGTTATCAGCTATCAATTACTATGTAAGCGAGTTTAAATTTAGTATTTGGAAGGTCAAAAGGTAGAATTTCTACTTCAACCAGCCTCCACTAACTTTCGATTAATTCATAATTATTACTAATAAAATTTATATTAATGATTCATATAAACTAATATCTAGATTAAATACATAGAAGTGTTATCAAAAATCAATTCAGGAGAAGCAAATGAAATTTGGAATAGATATCGGTCATAATTGTCCTCCCGATACCGGAGCTACAGGGATAAGATTTGAGGATAATTTGACCTTAGATGTAGGTAACAGAGTAATAGCCAAACTAAAAGCTTTAGGGCATCAAGTTGTAGAATGCAAGCCCGCTAAAGCCTCAACAGTAGGTGAATCACTCAGAAAAAGATGTGCTACAGCTAATTCTAACAAAGTAGATACTTTTGTATCTATTCATTTTAATAAGTTTAACGGTCAGGCGAACGGTACGGAAATATTTGCAGTTAGCGATACAGGCAGAAGAATTGCCAAACCTGTATTAGATGAAATTGTCAAATTAGGCTTTTTTAATCGCGGTGTTAAAAACGGCAGTCATTTATTTGTCCTCAAAAATACAGATATGCCTGCGATTTTGGTAGAAGGCTGTTTTGTCGATTCGCAAAAAGACATGAATCTGTATAATCCAGAGGCAATGGCAAATGCGATCGTCAAAGGTTTAACCGGGCAATTACCTAGTAATCCTGTTAGTCCAGTAGAGGATGAAGAACAAAATCCAGATACGACAACCTTGAGATTGCAAAAAGCTTTAAATAGACTCAAAATTACCGATAAAAATGGTAAACCTTTAGTAGAAAACGGCACAAACGATGCCACAACAAAATCTGCAATCGAAAAATTTCAGAGTATCACAGGCATTCAACAAACAGGAATTGCTGGAGACACTACATGGAATGCAATTAATCAGATTTTAGCAAAAAGAATTATTAGAGTAAATCATGCGGGTGGTGTAGTAGTCAGATACTTACAATACCGTTTAGGAGTTGACATTGACGGCATCTATGGCCCTCAGACAGAGGCAGCAATGAAGAAATTTCAACAGCAAAATGGTTTAACAGCTGATGGAATTGTTGGGCCTGCAACCTGGCAGAAATTAATTGGTTAGTAGTTAGTGGTTAGTGGTTAGTAGTAAAAACAAATTACCAACTACTAACTACTATCTACTAACTAATAATTGGAGAAAATCATGGCTTTTAACATCAATGTACTGAAACTACCAGTTATCAAACTCGGTTCTAATGGCATCTATGTAAGTGCTTGGCAAAGCTTTTTAAAAGAAGCAGAATATCCTATAGGAACTGTTGATGGTGATTTTGGCAAAGCAACTGACCAAGCAACTCGTAGTTATCAACAAAGAAATGGTTTACAAGCTGATGGGGTTGTTGGCAATAACACTTACAGTAAAGCAGCTCCTCAAGGTTTTATTTTTAAAGTACCTAATCTTTCAGCTAGCGCATTGCTAAGTTATCTTGATTTTGGTGAAACAGAAATTAAGGATTTACAAAAATGTTTGAATCAGGTAGCACAACTCAATCCTCCATTACAAGTTGATGGTGACTTTGGTAAAACAAGCACCAAAGGGTTAGCCGAAGCGTATAAAAAAAGAGATGTGCGTTTGCGTAGTGAATTGGAAGGGGTGCTAAGTAATGCAACTAAACAGAAACTGGGAGCAGATTTGACTCAAGCATTGGATATTTTTAATGAATATGCAAAAAGACAGAGATTTCGTCTTAGCGGGCCCCATTGGGCTAAATATTTTCCTACTAGCAAGTTAATTTCTGATTTAGCTTCACCATTTCGTCAAAAAGTAGAAGCATTTCAGAATTCACTAATTGACGCTGGTTGTCAAGTCATTGTTACCGCTACCTACCGTCCGAAACAACGTGCTTATCTAATGCATTACTCTGCTAGGATTAATCGCCAAGACATTGCTCCTCAATATGTCCCACCTTTGAGTGGAGTGGATATTGAATGGGTGCATTACACTAATGCAGGATCGCTGCAAGCTGCTAAAGATATGGTTGAGGCTTATGGTATAGGTGGTAATCCTGTATCTTTAAATTCTCGCCATACTCAAGGGCTGGCTATCGACTGGAATGTTACCTGGAACAACAAAATTAATATTAAGGATGCTAGTGGAAAAATAGTTACTATTGGCGAACCTTGTAATGCATCTTTAAATAAAGCTATGTGGAAAGTAGGTGCATCCTACGGAGTGTATAAGCTAGATAACGATCCTCCTCATTGGTCATCCGATGGTAAATAGTGTAGAGACGCGATCGCACTTGGTAAATTCCCAATCACGTCTCTACATTCAGTTAGGTATTTGCCTCAGACATCACAGGCGCAGTTGCTACAGAGCCATTATTTAGAATAGGCCTGCGAGTTTTCAGGTCAAATTTATATCCATGTGGCAAAATATGAAGCCTCGCTCCACACATTGCCAAAGGTTCATCCTTTAAAATTTCGTCAATATTGCTATGTATGACCTCTGATTCATCTACTACGGTGATAGAGCCTTCCCCTATTACTTCAAACTGGCTATCGGTAACAACCATAGCAGTATTTTCATCAATACCAAATCCTAATACAGCAGGCTGTTGTGCCAAAGCTGAAATTAATCGTCCTAAGCGTCCACGCTGTGAGAAATGTTGGTCTATCACCACTCCAGGCAAAAAAGCCAAGCCAGGGCCCATTTCTACAATTTCAATCCGAGGATTGGTTTCAGTAATTACTAACTGCCGTTTGGTTTCGCTCCCAGCCATAGTGCCTCCAAGTGTCTCTGAGAAGATGACCAAGTAATTAATATTTATTAATTAATGGTTGCAATCTTTGAACCTTAATTAATTAATAGATAAGCCAAAGAATTACATTTGCTTTGTATTATTAAATTTACATAAGTCAGGAATCTTTAACATCATTCTGTTGACATATTTGTTTTATTCAAAAAATCAAAATTATTAACTATTTAGATATTGTTTAAATCGGAAGACATATTTGATGTAGGGATACTATAGATGTATATGATTTCAATAGGAATAAATAGATAGAAATATCTATGTTCAGCCGTGGCTGTGAGCTACAATAAGGTTTTTTGCAAACAAATATTATAGTTTGATAGACATACTTTAGAGCTATTATGCGAATTCAAGCAAATGTAGGGTAGGCATCAACTTACATTTGGAGGCTTTTTGCAACTGAGACGCAGAGCCTTCAAATCCTTGTAACATAGATGCAACCTGGAAACGAGAATAGAGCCTCTCTTCCACCCCATTGCTGTACGATATTTTGATAATTAATAAAAAAATACTCACACCTCAAAACAACGGGAGTGAGATAAAATATGAGATCAAGCGATCGCACTTCTAAAACTTTATTTTTTTAAGCTGGAAAATTTGCCAAAACTTTCTAATCAACTTGGTTGTTAAAAAGTAGATTTACTAAAAAAGTATGTGCTTCTTCCAAGGAAAAATGTCTAGGTTTTCCTTGAAATACAATTTGGTATTCGTTGATATCTGGCCCATGTCCATATCCAGAAATCAACTTGCGGTGAAAAGCTTCCTCAGCAAGATGGTTAACTTCATTTCTGAGAGCAGCCTTTGTGATATTCATAACTTTGCTGTCTCCTTAATAGTTGACTATATTATCTCCTCAATTTTTGACTATATCATGTTTTTTATTTTTATACATCTTGGGATCGCATTACACCTTTCAAAAGTTATAGGTAGATAGGTATAGATTAATAAGTCGTTTGTTGTTTTTTGTTTAGAATAATCGACCATTAACAATTAACAATCAAGAACTAAGCTATAACGCCTTAAAATTGCACAATTACTCGTGAGGGTCGTCATTAGTCATTAGTCATTAATAACCAAGGACAAATGACAAATGACGGTTTTAACGAAAAAAGTGTAATGTGTAAGTGCAACAGCTTAATCATTAGTATAATTGTGTTTATTTATGCCCAGTAACTTATATTGAAAGATTGATGATTAATTGTTATTGAAGTAACAATGTCTTATACTTAGCTGAGTAATGAAAACTTAATACAGTTTGAATATGCCTTGAGATAGCTGCAAAATTATCTCAACAGCGTTAAGGTGATGCAGATAAAGATTTTGCTTAATGCTTAGGTAAACAGTAAAGCAAATACTCATCAAAGACCAAATAAATTCACAAGCAGTGAATCTCGGTAAGCGCAGAGAAGCGTAGAGATACCAGAGTGTTTCGTCAAAGGTATATAGTCAATGGTTCAAGATAAAAGTACCAATACAGTCCGCGTCAACGCTAGAAAAACTGATGCTTTCGATGTCTTCAACTTTCAACATTACATAGGGCCGAATCCTTACTTGGATAGAGGGGCGTTAGTATTTGATTTTGCTTTAACTGAACCTTGGCGATCGCTACCTATAGAAGATTATGTTGAAATTATTGGCGATCGCTACCCACAACTGAGCAAACAAACTTATGATTCCTATGCCCAGCTGTTTGCCCGCACCGTGTCTGAAGTAGGAAAGCTAGACATGGACTTGCACCTTAACCACTGGAGTGTCAAAGGCGACGAAAAACATGCCAGAATTGCTGTACAATCCTTACACGCAGATACAACACACTCCCTAATTTTCTTCGTTTGGGATTGGTTTGAAGCCATTACTCGCGATCAAGACATAGCCTTTGAAGAAGGGTTGCGGATGCTGCAAAGAAAATTCCGTCAATCTGTCTATGGCGGCCCCACAATTTATGCCCTATTGAGAACAGCAGATAAAAAAGGCATTCCCACCTTTTATTTGTGGGAAGAAGGACTGATGCAGTACGGTTACGGAACAAAACAAGTTCGTGGTATCGCGACGACATTTGACTGTGATAGCCATGTTGATTCAGATTTTACCACCCGCAAAGACGACTGCAAAGCATTCGAGATGATATTACAATTCACCGTCAGGGTTTAATAGAAGAGTACATGTTAGGAGAAGATGAACCGCCGATCAGGGTTTATTTGAAAGAAATCAGTACAATTTTGTAACTTTAAAAACGCAGAGTAGCGCAGAGGTAAAACGCAAAGGAACGCAAAGAAATTTCTCTGCGTTACTCTGCGCTTACCTCTGCGACCCTCTGCGTTACAAAAGTTAATTACTGCCAAACAAAGACTTTCGCTTCGTAGGGGCCAATATCAGTCATGATGCCGTCATCACCAGCTTCCACATCATAATCCCCTGTCCATTCGTGCCATTTACCACCACTGGGGAAGTTGGGAACATGATAGCCAGCTAGGAAGTTTTCAGAAAAATTAGCGACAACAACCACACGCGAACCTTCATCATTCCAGCGGCTGTAAGCTAACACTTTTGCCTCTGGATTTTCGTGGATAAAGTCGATATTTTCTGTGTAGAGGGCATGATTGTCTTTACGCAGGTTAATTAAGCCTTTGTAGTATTCAAACAAACCGCGATTCAAATCATGACCTAGTAGTGTCCAATCGATTTTGGCTGATTCTGGAGTTTTGGGTTTATACTCGCCAAACTCTTCACCCATCCAAATTAAAGGCACACCAATAGCTGTCATCAAAATAGCAACGCCTAACTTTGCTCGCCTAAAAGCTTCTTCATCAAAAATGTTGCGATCGCCCAGTTCTACCATCAAATGATGATGGTCATGGTTTGTCAAATAATTGACAACATTTGTAGCACCCATAAAGCCTTGGCGTTTACAATCGATTACATCTTTGAGGCGTTCTAAATCAAAGGTATCGCCGCAGATATGTTCAAGAATACAGTGATAGAAACTATCATGCCAGCAACCATCCATCGGCCCATCAACATTAGTTATGCTGGTAGTTTCAGGAATGTGTTCGGCAATGTTGTAAAAAGGCTTAGTACCAGCAGTTTTTTTCGCTTCTTGCACAATCCAGTGCATGAAGTCGTAATTAGCAATTTGTCTCGCTGCATCGTAGCGAATACCATCAATATGATACTCTTCAATCCAAAAACGGATTGTATCGCTAATAAATCTCCGCGCTGGGTAAGTCTCTAAATTTTCATCATAGTGTTCGTAATTAAACTCAGGCCCCCAGCTATTATCGGGATCACGAGGAGAGTGATGATACCAATAGTCGTGATCGATTTGGGTTAAAGGACTAGACGCTTCTGAGTGGTTATAAATGCAGTCCATAATAACGCGAATTCCTCTAGCATGGCACTCATCAATTAGCTCTTTCAAACCAGCTGTAGAGCCATAGCTAGATTCAGTTGCAAAAAAATGCCGGGGATTGTAACCCCAGCTATAATCTCCTGGATATTCTTTTACTGGCATCAACTCAATGGCGTTAATACCGAGTTCGCACAGATAATCTAATTTTTCAATGACGTGCTTATATTTTCCTCGTGCGTAAGGGTCATCTTCACCACCAGAAAAATCACCAATATGCAATTCGTAAATTACTAATTCATGGTCAGCAGGTAAGGGTTTGTCGTCGTGCTTCCAAACATAGGTATCAACTATTTTTTGCCCATCTTTAATTCTGACAATACCGTTATCCTGACCACTCAATTCATCTATATCTGTAGCGTAAGGATCTGTAACATCAACCCATTGATCTGGTTCAAAGAACCAAGATTTTGACTGGACACGAAATTTATATTGATATTCTCCGTCTTCTAATTCTACCGTTGTACGAAAATAACCGTCTTTGCCTTTTTCCATTGGAATTTCTTTCCAATCCGAAAAAGAACCAATTAAAGCCGCTGCTTCGTTATACGGAGCAAATAAGTTAAATTCAATTGGTTTTGACATGGCTTTATTTAGATATAGTGAATCTTTGTATGAGTATTCTCTGATTTTCAAAAACAATAGCCAATCTTTCTGTAGAAACAATTAATTAACTTTAACCTCTATCCTTAGGAATAAAAAATTAATAAAAATTAAAAAATGAATTATAAAAAATAACTTTGTCGTCAGAACTCAGGTCAAGGAATTGACAGGGGGAGATAGTTAGGATAAATAATCACTATCACAATAAGCTATTTTTCTGGGCACAAGTTTTAATAGCAATTGCTCACCAACACCCTACAATTAAATAGACTTGCACTGATTGCTTAGTCAGTCTAAGAATATATAGGGCAAAGCACACGGGGAAACTAACGTGAGTCAAGAATTTGATTACGATTTAGCGATCGTCGGCGCTGGAGTAGGCGGACATGGGGCTGCCTTACACGCCGTTAGCTGCGGTTTAAAGACAGCTATTATCGAAGCAGCTGATATGGGGGGAACCTGCGTAAACCGAGGTTGCATTCCTTCTAAGGCATTGCTAGCAGCCTCTGGACGTGTGCGGGAACTAAGAGATGCCCACCATCTAAAAGCGCTGGGAATTCAAATTGGAAATGTACAGTTTGAGCGGCAAGCGATCGCCGACCATGCTAACAATCTTGTCTCTAAAATTCAAGGAGACTTAACCAACAGCCTCAAACGCTTGGGAGTTGATATCATCCGGGGTTGGGGCAAAATCGCAGGCACTCAAAAACTCAGTGTTGTGACGGATAGCGGTGAAAAAACTATCACTGCCAAAGACATCATTATTTCTTCTGGTTCCGTTCCCTTTGTTCCTCCTGGTATTGAAGTAGACGGCAAAACAGTCTTTACCAGCGACCAAGGGGTTAAGTTAGAATGGCTACCAAATTGGGTGGCAATTGTTGGCAGTGGCTACATTGGCTTAGAATTCTCCGATGTTTACTCGGCTTTGGGCTGCGAAATCACTTTGATTGAAGCACTCGATCAGCTAATGCCGGGATTTGACCGCGATATTGCCAAACTTGCCGAACGGGTGCTGATTACTCCCCGCGACATTGAAACTTATGTGGGAGTTTACGCAAAAAGAGTCATCCCCGGTTCACCAGTGGTAATTGAGTTAGCCGATTTCAAAACCAAAGAAGATGTGGGCGTGCTGGAAGTAGATGCTTGCTTAGTGGCGACGGGACGCATTCCAGCTACGCAAAATCTCGGTTTAGAATCGGTAGGTGTAGAACTAGATCGTCGGAATTTTATCCCGGTGAACGACACCATGGCCGTACTGAGTGGAGGTGAACCTGTGCCGCATTTGTGGGCAATTGGCGATGCAACTGGCAAAATGATGCTGGCGCACGCTGCTTCTGCTCAAGGTATCGTTGCTGTAGAAAATATCTGTGGCAGATACAAAGAAGTAGACTACCGCAGCATTCCCGCAGCGGCCTTTACCCATCCAGAAATTAGCTATGTCGGCATGACTGAAGCACAAGCCAAAGAAAAAGCTGCTGCTGAGGGATTTGAAGTTGGAGTCGCCAAGAGTTACTTTAAAGGTAATTCCAAAGCCTTGGCAGAAGGCGAAGCTGATGGTATGGCCAAAGTAATTTATCGCAAAGATACAGGCGAAGTTTTGGGAGTCCACATTTTTGGAATACACGCCTCCGATATTATCCACGAAGCTTCCGCCGCGATCGCCAACCGCCAATCCGTCCATACCCTAGCCCATCTGGTTCACGCCCACCCAACACTCTCGGAAGTCCTGGATGAAGCTTACAAACGAGCAGTTGCATCTTAAATGCTGAATGATGAATGATGAATTATGAAACTTTCATCACTCATCATTCATAATTCATCATTCATAATTTCCTATGCAAATCCGTCGCCGTTCACCCAACCCAACTGTTGCCGTGTCTCATTTGAGGTATCAGGTTGCTACTCCTGATGCCGAGCCAAGAAACATCCTAGAAAAAATTGTTTGGCACAAAGAAGAAGAAGTAGACAAAATGCGGGAAAAGCAACCCTTACAGGAGTTGCAAAAACAAGCTTTAACTGCACCTCCAACCCGTGATTTTGTGGCAGCACTGCGATCAGGTAAGACTAAACCAGCTTTAATTGCTGAGGTGAAAAAAGCTTCTCCTAGCAAAGGAGCGATCCGCCCAGATTTTGATCCAGTTGCGATCGCCCTTCAGTACGAACAAGGCGGTGCTTGTTGTATTTCGGTGCTGACAGATGAAAAATTCTTTGGTGGCAGCTTTGACAACTTAGCCAAAATCCGCGCCGCCGTAGATTTGCCTCTACTGTGTAAGGAGTTTGTTATCTATCCTTACCAAATGTATTTGGCTCGTGTTCTCGGTGCAGATGCAGTGTTGTTGATAGCGGCTATCCTCAGCGATCAAGATTTGCAATACTTTGTCAAAATAGCCCATGCTCTTTCTCTAGCAGCATTGATTGAAGTTCACACTCTTGAAGAACTTGATCGCGTCCTAGCCATAGATGGGGTTTCTTTAGTAGGTATTAATAATCGCAACCTCGAAGATTTTTCTGTGGACTTGCAAACAACTTGCCAACTTTTGGCAGCCAGAGGTAAACAATTACAGGAACGGAACATTCTGGTTGTGAGCGAGTCAGGACTACATGCCCCAGATGATCTAAATATAGTAAAACAAGCGGGAGCATCTGCTGTACTCATCGGTGAATCTTTAGTAAAACAACCAGATCCAGAATTAGCGATCGCCAATCTCTTTGCCAAATCTTCATGACTCAGCAAATCCAGGCTTTAACTAAATTTTTGTTGCCTATGTAACAATTTACTTATTAACAAACAGCTTTTGATTCCAAATCTTAAGATATAAAATTCTAACCAAATTTCATGGAGCAAATTCCTCTGCCTTCACCAATCCATTACGAACTTATATTACAACTGCTAGAAAGACAAACAATGTTAGCAGTAAGCAACAATCCAGACCTGCGAAATCAGGTGAATCAACTAATTATTACCCTTCGCAAAGCCGCTGTCCAACAAAAGCATTTAGAAGAAATATGTCAGTTTTCATCTATGGCAGTTGATCACCGTTGGTCAATCAATCATCTCAAGAGTGGACAAGTTTTTTCCCCTGATTAATAGACTTGTCCGAAATATTAATTTAGGAAAATAAAAATGGTAGAACACCTAAGTGAGTGTCTACCATTTTCCCAAATGTCTTTAGTGTTTGATTATATCCAAAAGTATCCATTCTCAATAAATATTGATAGATGATAATTAATCGGAGACCTACAAACCCTAATAAGCGTAAGGTTTCCAGAAGATGTGTGTAACGCAAGGTCTCTAAGCTTGGGGCAACAATTCTAATACAGCACTAGCGGTTTCATTGCCCTGGTCGTCATTATTAAATTAATGTAATCAAAACTTGAACTATTACTCTTTAAAATATTTGTTTTCTTGAAAAAGCATATCTTTATATTTACTTTTGTAGTTTATTTTAAAGCTAGTGATTATAGTAAAACTGTGAGTTAAAAAATACTTTTTGAATTAAAGTGTAAGACTCATGAAGCTCCTTTGTTTGAAAATAAAAGAGTCTAAGATTTTAACTATCTCATCATTCGTTGGCTTTGGCATTGAGCCTTGATGAGGTTTCGGTACGATGACCTCGTAGTGGAGTTAACTAATCTCCACCGTCTTCCAAACTGATAAATATTTATTTTTGTGTAATTACTGAACCTAATTAGCAACGCTCTAAAAGTATCATATTAATATAGAGAAAAAGCAATTATTGTTTGTATTTTTTTCGTTACATCACTTGATTTTTTGTTATAAATTATTGTCAAGCCAGCTATTTAAAGCTGAAGAATTAAAATGAGAATCAGTCTGTTCAGAAATCGGATTGTTATTTTATTAGGCTTATTTTTAGTTCTAGGTGTAATACCCTTTATTGCAGTTAGAATTTCTGAAAGTTCTTTATCTAAAGAAGAACGAGTAGCCAAGGTACTTAACTCATATATTAATAGGAGATTAACTGTTGATGACTTGTTAGCTTTTGACCTAGAAGGTATTTATTTTACTGAGCAAACTTATCAATATATAGCAGGTAGTTCACCTGAAGAATTTATTGAGCAATTACGAGAGCAAGATTCACCAGAAGAGTCAAAAATATTAACTCCCTTAGAATATTTAAATGTTATTGCTCAAGAACTTGTCAAAGGTTCAGATTTTGAAGGTAAGGTGCAGATTAATAAACCCCCTCAGCCAGGATTTATCAATATCTATCTACTAAATAAAGACCCTAATAAGCTTTCTAGAAGCTTTAGTAATTGCTCTTATATCGGCTACATGAATACGATTATTTGTAACGCCAATTTTCTCAAACATGAGATTAATTTGATAAGAAAAATTGATAAATTATATGATGTTATTCTTTTTGATCTGAAAACAAACAAGCCAATAGATATTTCTGATAAAAATATTATTAATAAACTCCATACTCGTATAGCAGGCAGTTTTTTAACCTGGATATTGGGTCATGAGATTGGTCACGCCATACTTCATAAAGAGTATGTCATTGAATCTAAAAAAGGAACAAACCTTAAGGAATCTGGATATCGTGATAGAGAGAATCAAGCAGATAATTATGTCGCTACCGCTCTCCAAAAAGGGTCTCAACAAAGAGGAAAACCCTCTTCTGTTTCTGCTGTTTTTTGGATAAGTATGGGAGAGTATTTTCAACATAAATACAGGCAAGAAGTTGAAGCATCTTTTAAGAATCAAATATCTGAATTAGCTTGGAACAGTGAACAATTGCCCTTAATGATTGTTACTAATGTTGAAGTAAAAAGTAAGGAAATACCCTATCTATTAAGAGTTATTAATATCTTAGAAACTTTGACAAAAAATACACCTCAGTTAGATGAAACCCAATATTTTCAAAAAACTAAAGAAAACATAAGAGAGGTTGATTCAAAGTTTGATTTAATTTTAAAAATACTGATGATAATTTCTATTTTTACCCTAATAATAATGTTATTTTTATCGGAAAAAAGTAAAGATTCAAAAACTATAAGCAACTATAAAAATGAACAACAAAACGTTTAGATTTATCGCTGTAATGGCGTTCTTACTTTTAATTTTCGGCACTTATTACTATCATGGCGGGCTGAGAGGTGAACTTGGCTTTGAGCAGAGATTGGCTTGGTTACAAGTATTTTTTGCTGCTCTAGTTATGCTGATTGGCATTATATTAGGAACTCTTTTTCGACAACTTGAGGGTAGAACTGGTAGAGTCATGATCCTTCGTGAATTTTCATCAGTCTTCTCTTCTGCGAGTTTTTGGGGTGCTATCTGTGTTTCTCCTCTAGTATTTTTTGCTATCTTTTCTGTTTCTCGTGACGACCCTGGTGCGATGTCAAGCTACGTTCTTGCTTTTGAGAATGGATTTTTTTGGGAATCTGTGTACAAAAAATTATTGGGTACTCGTTAAATCTGACAGTCTGTCTTTTGACGTCAACTGCAATTTCAGAAAGACTTGTAACTGGTAATGAAAAATAACTTGAGTCCAGTCAGGTAAATTACACTACCTGGCTGTTTTTTGCCAAGTAAAGGACAAGGGAAGGGAAGGAGGAATTTTCTCTGTTATCTCCTCACTCTCCCTTGTCTAACCCAAAAAGATAATTTCTGATTACTGAATCAACGTTCTAGAGACTTACTATTGATATCAAACCATTATTAAGTTACTAGGGTCATTATTTTGCAAAAAGATATTGTTGTCTAAACCGCTAGGTTTTACATTCCTATTCATGTCAGGACGAACAGCTATGTCAGCACCACCTGGTTCTGACTTTATATATTCAGAGAATGTGTTAAAGTTGCGATCGCCTCGATTTAACATCATCTGACGCAAATCAACTACATCTTGATTGAAGCCAAAATCGGCACCGTTATACATGAGGCGATCGCTTCCTGCATCGCCTGTCATCATATCCTGTCCTAAACCACCGATGAGGCGATCGTTTCCATCGACTCCGTTTATGGCATCATTACCTCTACGCTCCCAGAGCATGTCATTACTTTGACCACCAGTCAAGATATCGTTATCTCCTTGGTCAGTGAAAGCGTTTTTATTATCTCCACTCCAGGGTGTTTTGTTAGCTGCAAGGACTTTATTGCTTTGATCGCTACTCGGAATATCGTTACCTTCTTTGTCAGTGAGGGTGTTGGCATCCCCTTTGTTAGTAAGGGTGTTACTGTCTCCTTTGTTGGTGAGATTATCACCACTATCTTTGTCGCCAGTACCAGTCTCTGTACCAGGATCTTTGCTTGCAGATTGCCCGTTGCCCTTCATGAAGTCTTGCAGTGCTTCCCATTTGGGAGACGTCTTTTGGTTGAGATGTTCTAAAGCACCCCAAGAACCCCATTTACTGGGTGTACCGATATCAGAGAAGTTGACAAATAAGCTACCGTTGGTGAGTTTATCCCATCCCTGTAGATAATCGCTGTACAATTGCCCCATGCGTGGATCGCGGTTCGCAGCAATGAATAAATCTGTGATTGCCTGATTATTCTCTACGCCTTGTATGCCAACAAGATGCTGTCCCCCTTCATAGGCTGCTATGTCCACATCGTATTTCTTGGTGACATCAACTTGCTTGCTAATATTGTCTAATGTTTGAGGTAATTCAGTCTTGTTCAAGTAGTCAAATACTTTACCCAAACCACCGTCTGACTCTTTTGTCCAACCTTCGACTTCTGCTTGTTTGTCTGGGCCTACACTTAGCGAAACATAGGGAGCGATCGCCACAGTATCGACTGTGAAATTTGGGTCATACGCCTTCACCTTTTCCATCAACTGCTCGGTGATCCAAGGGTTAGCAGCTTGCGAACCTAGTACCGTGACGACTCTATTACTGTCTTTGCCAAACACATTATCCCAGAGATCGCCTATCTGTTCCGTGCGGCGGCTGTGCCAGTCCATCCAGTCACCGCCTAACTTTTGCCCTTGCTGTTGTGCCCATTGATTCTGCTGGAATTGCCCGTTCCAAACTTCGTTGGAATATTCTACGTAAGCTTTGAGCTTTGGATCGAGCTTTTCCTTAACTATCTTGGCAAAGTTGGTGACATATTCATCCGTCGCTTGGTGAGGAATAGTAAACCAAGGGTTAGCACCAGTGCGGTTTGCTAAATCAACCATTACTTCGACAGGCACACCTTTACCCTCGTAGGTATGATTTGAAGTTGTTGGCCGATTCTTCCAATCTCCCTGTTTGGAGTTGTTAGTGTCCATCCAGTCCATGAACCGCAAGGTAGAAAAATCATCTACTTTATCTACAAAATTAGGATTAAAAGGCTGAGTCTGGTAGTTTTTTTCTAAGGCTTCCGGAACAACGCGGATATTACGAATATAATCACCAGTACCTTTGGGGTCTGTTTCGGTAAGTTTAATATGGATGCCTGTGTCAGAAGGGGTAACATCAATGACATCTCGACCAGGTTTAGAAGCGCTTGCATCCAGCTTGGCATCAAACCCGTACTCTAGTTTGCCTTCGCCATCATACAAAACTACATATTTACCACCAGGGTAATTTTGTTCTACCCCAGGTGCAGGAGAAATGCGATTCAGCATTACTCCAACTTGGTTGTAATCAGCATTTGGATCTCCTGGTTTGGGCAAAGATTTCACCCATCCATTCTCATCTAGGTTTAATTCGCTTGCTTCCCCTGTATCCCATGAGTTGGAATTTTGTGTAATCCATTCACTAGCCGATTTGAAGATATCTACAAATGGCATTTGGCTAGACCAGAAACTAATTCCACCTAGATTTGTACCTAAAGTATTTGCCATAATTTTGTTCCTTGAATCAAGTCAATTCAGCTGGTAGACATCCTCAAAATTTACGCAGCTGAACAAAGTGAGGCAATGGGCATAAAAATTATGAATTATGAATTATGAAATTTTCAGCCCAATCGCATTCACTATTCATAGTTCTCACTAATCCCCAATTACGCAGTTGGAACCCCACTCCGATCAAAGACTGATACCAAAGGTTTCCTCTCTAAATGCGGAGTGGGGTCAAAGCGTGCTGTATCCAATTGAAAAGTGCTATGGATATCAGAACATAGAGTTAGTAGTTAAACGGGATGGATCAGCGTTTTGTGAAAGGATATTTTTCTCTAACCCGCCAGGTTTTGTATTACCATCCATGTCAGGTCGAACAGTTGGCTCAGCTCCAAATGTATCCATTTTTAGATAGTTAGAGAAATTTTTCGAGTTGCGATGATCGCTTGGACCAGTCATCATCCGGTGCAAGCCAGTAATATCTTGATTGGAGTCAGAAGCAGTAAAGGTGTCTCCCTTGTCTTGCATACTGTTGGAGTGGCGATCGCGTCCCGGAGCGCTCATACTGTTTTTGCCTGTGAGGACGTCGTTATTGTCTCCTCCTTTGAATTTATGATTACCTGATTTGCCTCCAAGGACATCATAGCCTTTAGTGTCATCGGAGATATTGTTAGCTCCTTTGACGGTAAGGGTGTCAGTTCCTTGATTAGCGTCAGAAGTAGGTTGAGATGTAGGGTTTGGTATGTTGCTAGCGGGGTTCGTATCTCCACTACCAAAAAGCTGACCCCAATAGTTGTTATGAAAACCAACACCGAGTTCAGTAAAATTACTGTTAAGAATATTAGCTCGGTGTCCAGGGCTATTCATCCAAGCTTGAACAACCTGTTCAGGTGTTTTTTGACCTGCTGCAATGTTCTCTCCCATCGTTTGAGCTTCATAGCCAACTGCCTTAGCTCTGTCCCACGGTTGAGAGCCATCTGGTCCTGTATGACTCAAGACACCGCGTTCTGACATGTCTTCAGCATACTTGTCAGCAGCATAGTCCAGTTCAGCATTTCCTTTTAGAGGTTGAAGACCAGCCTTAGCTCGTTCTTGGTTGGTGAGTTCAAGAACTTGTTTTTCAAATGTCGCATCATTCCCTGCTTTATCCTCGGGCATGGTGTTATTGCTACCCTTGTCACCAGGAACGGTAGTGCCTTTGTCCTCGGGCATGGTGTTATTGCTACCCTTGTCACTGGGAACGGTAGTTCCTTTTTCCTCGGGCATGGTTTTATTGCTACCCTTGTCGCCGGGATCGGTAGTGCCTTTGTCCTCGGGCATGGTGTTATTGC
>NZ_JACAEU010000200.1:0-18840 GCF_013388695.1 Fischerella sp. | reverse complement strand
TTGCATGAAAATGAAGTACACCCTCACTTTTGACGGACATCCCTCTCCCAATATTGGGAGAGGGAAAGAGGGTGAGGGATTTGCTAACTGTACCTGATTCACTTGAAATTTGCTGTATGAATTTACAATTCACGGGTATGACCAGACGTAGCATTGCTACGTCTCTACAATGATTTGGCATCGAGCTACAAAAATGTATGCAAACATAATTCATGACCAAATTCAGCAACGCCCAAAAATCAAATAGGAGTCCTATATTTTCAATTCATACGGACATAAATAAATTGAATTTACTGTTTATATTTCGTCACTTAGAGGACAATTTATAAAAGCTTGTAATTATTTTTGGCTAAAAATTAGTTACGTTTATTTACAAATTCATACTTAAGATTTTGGTATTTTCATGTATAGATTATACCCATAGCCAAGTTTACCACTTGATAAGAATTGTTGCTGTTATTTGCAAGTCAATTTGATTGCGGAAGTAATCATAATCAGCGAAGTAAGCAATTTTTTAAAAAAGGGAGTATATCATGTCTTGTAAATCTGGTGAATGGCAGCGAGAAAGACGCACGTTAGAAGTTTTATCTTCCCTCAGTTATCGTACGGGAGAACTTAAACGCTATTTAAGAGAAATTACCTTGGGTGTGAGTGAATTACTTGAGCTAGATTGCTCAGTCGTCACTCTTTGCCAGAATGGTTTCGAGAAGGTGCTAGCTAGTAGTATAGACATGGGTGATGAAGGTGAAGAAATATATTCATTACATGGTCTTTTAACTGGCACTGTGGTGGAGACGAAGCAAAGCCTTGTAGTAGAAGATACGAAAATCTATACTGATTATGGTAAAGCACCAGAGGGGTATCGAGCTTATTTAGGTGTACCTTTACGTACTTCTCAAGGTGAAGTGATTGGCACAATTTGTTCTTTTCACAAAACACCACGCCAATTTACTGCTGAAGAGGTTGGTATCGCTGAGTTATTTGCAGAACGTGCAGCAACAGCGATAGATAACTATTATCTTTACCAGCAACAGTTGCAATTTAATCAGATTTTAGAAGCAGAGGTAGCACGTAGAACAGAAGAATTGCGGGTAGCGCAAGCTCAAATAGTGGAACAAGAAAGGTTAGCTGCAATTGGTGAATTTGCTGCCTGCATTATCCATGAAATTCGCAACCCTTTTACCACGATGAAAATGGGGTTAAACTTTTTTCAGAGACTGGATTTATCTGCACCAGCAAAAGAGCGATTATCTCTGGCATTAGACGAAGCGAATCGATTGGAGAGATTATTAAAAGAAATATTGCTTTACGCTAAGCCACAGACTTTGCAACTAGAAAATATTGAGATTAACGAATTGATTAATGAAATCCAAGCATCGCTGCGAGATATGCCGGAAGCAGTGAGGAGAGAGATTGAATTTTTTCCAGCAACAACTGCGGCGAAGGTATTAGGTGACAAAGATAAATTAAAGCAAGTATTGATTAATTTAGTCCGGAATGCGTATGAAGCGATCGCAGAAGGAGATACTGTAAAGTTGCAAATTTGTAGTAATACCAATATAAATCAAGTCTGCATTAATATACATAATGATGGCGAACCCATAGCTCTAGAGGTTTTGCCTAAGTTAGTTCAGCCTTTTTACTCGACAAAATCCTCTGGAACTGGGTTAGGACTTGCTATTAGCAAACGCATTGTGGAAGCTCATGGTGGAGAGTTGTCAATTAAATCAAATGCTCTGGAAGGAACTACAGTCAGCGTGCAATTGCCAATGATTGCTGCTTGACTTTGTTATTTCACTTGCTGTTAGCAATAGACTGCGACATCCTCACCACATTCATCTGCAAGATAGCAGAGAGCTTTGAAACGCAAACTTACAACTTCTTCGTAAAGGGGGTTGAGCTTACACATTGGAGGAATGTGAAATAGCTTGCGACCAAATACTACAACATCACGTTCAAAAGGACATTGAGCAGGAATAAGTTTACAGAGAAAATGAGCAAGTTTGGCGTTATGAATTTCTATAGATTCTAACCAATAACGAATGGGCTGGAGTAGGTCGTGTTGTCTTTGGATTTGAGTAAAGCTTGTCATAGTTCTTACCTGGGAATTTAGAATTTCAAATAAGGTTCTACTGGGTTGGGTTTGAATCCTTCCTATATATAATTACGGTTGGATTCTTTAGTTTTACGCAAAAGTTCCTTTTTTTTTTGAGGGATTTTTTTGAGTGTATCTCTCGTCTTTAGGAACATCTCTAACTACAAACTCTGGTAGCAGGTTTCCGGATTAACTCACGCATCAGCTAAAATTTTTACGCTACACCAGGATAACTCGCTCTAAAATTTCCCATTCATATATATTGTGTAAATTCAGACTGCAATCGCCTTCATCCAATTGACTCATCCAATCGGGTGATTGTTCCATCTCAACACGAGCCAGAGGCTTTTAATTCTCGTAACTAGGTTGAACCCACGAGGGTGGTGGGCTTGCCTGGGGGCTGTTGCATAGGCGTGCAAGATGTGAAATAAAAAAGTCATTTAGGAAGATAACGCTTTCTCGTGGCAGCTTTTTGCAATTCTTGCTGAAGAAAGAAATTTAACACAGTCCGCAACACGATGATTACTGCTAGCTTACCGATTTCATTTGTTGGTCGTCCAACGATGAATTTTGACTGAGAGACAGTTGGGAATGGATGAGTTTGTGGTGGGATGAGGTGGGCGATCGCCCTCTTATATACCTTCACAAGCAGGCGATCGCCTTATCTACAAATATTCAAAACTAGCTTTTAAGTAAGTAGCAGCAATAAACATCACTATGTTAAGAAACATAAAATTGCTGAAACACTTACCAATGACAAATGACTAATGACGACCCTTACTAGTTAACTTTATTTGTGCCGTTCTACTTAAATCAACAATCTTGCGCAAATCAAAGAAATTTAAGTTAGTAATATAAGGCGTACCAGCCAAACCGGGAATATCGGGGATGAAGGGGGATGTACCAGTGTTAATAACTACTAAAGGTGCTTGAAAAGTTTCGCCACCGCCTGTGACTGTACGTTCTCCGGTGAAAGAAGCTTCGGCTTTAACTACCTTGACACCAGCATTATCTAAACGCTTTTCTACGCCACCGTTGAAACTACCACGAATACCGCGCACACGTTCCATCACTGCGGGAAAATCAACTTTAATTTGTGCGTGGATGCCTAATTTTTCTGCTTGTCTTGTTCTACCTGCGGCGTGTACTGCTGCTAAGAAAGCTTTAGAAGGAGTACAGCCATAATTAATACAACTTCCACCTAAGGCGCTGCGTTCAAATAACGCAACGTTTTTGCCTTTTTTGGCTAAGTCTATTGCCAAAGGAACGCCACCTTGGCCACTACCTATGATGATTGCATCTAGTGTTTCCATAATTTTTTAGAGGAACGAACCACAAAGAACACGAAGAGGAGATAAGAAAGGAAGATAAAACAATAGTAGTAAGCTAAAGCACATTTAATTTGCATATTGAAATTTTTTCAAACTCTTGTGGAGTGGGCATCTTGCCCGCCCAGATCATGTAATTTAAATGTGGAATAGCTTAAAACTCTTGCAAGCGTTAATTGTTGATAATGCGATCGCAGATACACACAGATAGATTCAATATTACTGCCTACTATTCGTGTTATCTGGTAACAGGTTCTATCTGATTTTTTGTAATTTTTGCAGGTTGATTTGCTCTGCTATACTCTCCTACCTGTTGAATAAGTTTTGCAACTAATCCAGTCCATCCTGTTTGATGACTTGCGCCAATTCCTGCGCCGTTGTTTCCATGAAAATATTCATTTTTCTTCTACTATTTGGGAATAGGGAAATGCTCTGTGGGGATATTTGTAGAGACATTTCATATAGGAATGGGTAGGTGTATTGTCTAAATAAAAGTAATATTCTTTAACATCTTCCCCATGATTACCTTCATTTCCTGTTAAACCAAACAGGCGTTCTTTGATAATTGCATCTTCACCATTCCAAAGGGCGATCGCAAAACAAAGTCTCTGATGGTTATCAGAAATACCAGCAATACCGTCTTCACCCCAACGATAAGCACGCGATCGCGCCTGATCGTGCGAAAAATAATCCCATGCTGAACCTGTTGCACTGTAATCTTCCCGTACTGTTCCCCACTGGCGTTCACTTAAATATGGCCCCCAGCGTCGCCAGTGGACTTGGCGATCGCGTGCTGCTTGCAACCTTTTTTCTTCTGCTGTGATGTTTGCCATATTATTGATGGATTCTGTTTTAGTTTTGTTAGTATTTCGAGGATAGTGGTATATTTTTGACTACTAACTACTATCTACTAACTACTAACAGTTAGATCGACATACTTAAAGTATTTGTTATTTATCCTAATTAGAAATGATAGTTTGATTAAAAATAGATAAGTTAAAAGCAAATAATTATAGATAATAAACTCAGAGAAAACTCATAATAAAACTTAACTAATGTAAACAAATATTTGAGCAAAGACAAAATCTTCAACCTCATCTGCTAAGAGTTAGTGAGATTGAAGCTATGCCGGAAACTCTAAACATACATCCTCTCAATTCTCCAGCGGTGAGAAATACCAAATCCCTCAGTGATGCTGTAGGCATGAAAAATATAGGTGTTCATTTAGTGCGAGTAGAGCCAGGAAAATAAACTACTCAATTTCACTTTCATCACTGTGAAGAGGAATTTATTTACATTATTTTTGGAAGAGGAATAGCTGAGATCGGTGACGAAGAATTTGAGGTAGCAGCTGGTGACTTTATGGGATTCACTACGCCTTGTTAAGAGATCCCTATTTTCAAGTTAGAATCCCAGGAGCTTTTCACCTACAACGAGGGAATGAAAATCTCTTCCCCAATCCTCAATCCCCAATCCCCAATCCCTATTTTCAAGACAGATGTCAGTTAGGATACTTTACGTTACATAAAGCACCCTAACTAATTTCTCCCTTTTTACCTAGAAACCGCCAGAAGGTTCTTTCTACCTGTTCTTAGGCTTGGCGTAGGTAGTTTACTTTTCAGTCTGCACGATAGAGAATCAATGATAAAAACAATCAGTTAATCTCAACTAACTGGATATCGAAGATCAATTCCTGTCCTGCTAAGGGGTGATTGGCGTCCAAAGTCACCTGAGAATCAGAAACATTTGTGACAACGACTGGAATTACCTGACCACTATTTTGGGAAATTTGCAATAGTTGACCGACCTTTACTGGAACATCTGTTGGTATTCGCTGTTTTTCAACTACCATAACCAATTCTGGACGATAAGGGCCATAAGCTTGGTCAGCGGAAATCGTTGCAGTTTTTGATTCTCCTGGCGCCATGCCAACTACAGCCTCTTCAAAGCCGGGAATGACTACTCCCTCACCAATAGAAAACTGTAAAGGATCTCGCTCAGCAGAGGAATCAAACACTGTGCCATCATCTAGTTTGCCTGTATAGTGAACTTTTACAGTATCACCCAGTTTGGCTTGTGTCATTTGTTGTCTCCTTTATTATTGTACGGTGAAGCTACTAAGGATTTATTCATCTACCGAAATAACCGCTCAGTCTTCTTTTTATGGCTGACCGATTGACAAAATTTTTGCAACGTGAACGCTACTTCAGAGATATTTACCCACTTGTTCAGAGAACTATTCAGTTCGCTGAAAGGCTTGATGAGTCTAAATCAATTTAGCTAGGGTTGCCAAAGTGCTATGGACTGCTGCTTTGGTTTCGTTACGAAAATTTATCTAAGCAAGGCTTTGAACGTGTTTGGAAAAGTGGTAGTCTTAAATTTTAATTTCCTTGCTAGTTCGAGCATCTATAAATCCACGTTTGCCTAAATAAAACCAGGTAAAGGTAAAAAGATAAGTTTAACTCCTCATTCAATCTCCGCTCACTACTTCTTTTCACCCTAGTACTTCTACGAAGAAATCTATCCCTATTTTGTTATTTATTAAGATTTCTCCTGTAACAAAACTTTGGTTCATCCGATGTTGGAGTGTGACGAGCCAGGATATTAGAAATGTCTGTAAGCGAGAGAATAGGAAACCTCAATGACTAAACTGAGAAAATTTGCAAACATTTGGACGGTGTAGGTGAAAACAAGCGGCTGTGGCTGGTAAATTTCAGCAAATTGCTTAGAAATTAGCTAGGATTTTAGTAGCCTGGGTGACTAGCTCAACGGTAGAGCAGTGGACTCTTAATCCATTGGTTGCGGGTTCAAATCCCTCGTCACCCACTTTAGCTAGAATCGATAGAATCTTGACTATGGACTTAAGGTAATTTGTAGCTGGCAACTTTTACAGTTAACTGACCTTGGCGAGGATCTTGGGTGAATATAAAAGCCCCTTGTTCTTTTTCCCCACGAGATAAAAAATCAATTTGTTGCTCAGCTGTTTCTGCGACTTTCCCTTCGATCTGCAACTCAGCTATGATTTGAACTGATTCAGCTGTCTCTCCACCGGTATTAACGACTTCAAAAGGAACGTAATATTGTCCTTCGACTTCCCGAATTCTCTGGTTATTACTCACAGAAAGAACAGGAGGTTCCTCTTTTTCGTTTAACCAAATGTACCCCACTAAACCAACAACTACAGCCAGGATCGATGAGGCAAGGCTAAAAGTAACCCATTCAGCAGTCGAACGCTTTGGCCGTTCTTGTTCTTTATTCATAGAGCCAACCTACCAGCAGCACCACCTATGGTTGCAGGTAGCCCCAGCAGCAAGGTGTATTCTAACCATACATTCCAAGGATCGCTAAAAGTTAACTTTTGAAAAAACCACAGCATTAATGCCGCCGCTAGCGTAGTTTTACGTTAAAAATTCAATATTGAAAACTCCACCGAATAAACTCAGTGGAGTTTTTTATCATTTTCAGGGAAACATAAACAAAGGTTAATTCCGATAAAATCGGCTCTAACCATATATCTTTGTTTACATCCTCTATACTGTGCTGCGCCGAGTTATTAAACCCCAGATAAAAATTGCAATTATTGCTCCAATGATAGCAACAATTAAACCAGGAATACTGAAACCTGCTCCAGTAATAACTAGGTTCCCCGTCTGTATCAAATTATATAAGCTTCCTCCAATTAAGGAACCAATAATACCTAGAATAATTGTTGCTACAATTCCGCCTCCTTGGGGACCAGGGTAGATAGCTTTAGCAATAGCCCCGGCGATTAGACCTAGAATTATCCATGCAATCAGATTGATCATAATTTCAATCCTCTACCATCTTCTATTACCAATCCTGTTACTACTATAACAATTACCAATTATCATTTCTTCTATCAAAGGTTAAATAACTTATTCTCTCGCAAGAAATAATAATTAGGAATAAATCTAAATAAAACTACCAATATCAATTGTCACAGTACTTATTAAGATAGTGTTGCTAGTTGTAATTTACTTAGTTGATATGTGTTTGTTTTACTAAATATTTACAGTCGTCCTAAATAGAAATGTTGCAAAAGTTAATTTTGCTCAAAAATAACCTTTGATACCATTTCACAAAAATTACAAGAGCGATGAATCCACCGTACCCAAGTAACTTGATACTTAGTGTCTTTGTGCCTTTGTGGTTCAAAAAGAAATTTTATTAACCACTAAGACACAAAGACACAAAGATTCTTAACTAGCATATAGTTCTGCTTTTCCCCGATCTGGCACATATGGCTTTTCTACACCTTGTGCAAGATATTCAGCCAGCTGAGATTCTATTTGGTCGCGGACAATTTGGCGATATTCTAGAAAATGCTCGATGTGAGCGCAGGTGGCTAAGTAATGCTCTGCAACACCAGGATTATGCTTGAGAATACTGAATAGGTGATGCCAGAATTTCCAGCGAGTTTGGCGTTTTATCCCTTGTCGCCAAATCACAATCAGTAGTGCTTTCACAACTACCCACTCCGGCATTTTGAAGGGTGCTTTCCACTTCGGCGTACCCATCATTAGGAAACAGCGATAGGTGCGATCCAGGTATTTTGCTGGGTCATATAAAGCACAAAAAGCTTCAATATATTCTCTAGCAATGTCTTCTAGGGGACGAGTAGGGATAAAGTTCATCAAGGTGGTTTGGTTGATGTTACCATCTTTGTTTTCCCGCAGTCGTCCTTCTTTTTTCAGGCGATGCCACAGTGCTGTATCTGGCAGTGCTTGTAACATCGCGAAGGTGGTGGAGGGAATTGCTGCTTGTTCGGCAAAGCAGACAATGCGATCGCCCGCACCTGCTTTTTCGCCATCAAACCCAATGATAAACCCAGCCATTGGGCGCAACCCAGCTTTAATGATGGTTTGCACTGATTCAACTAAGGAACTGCGGGTATTTTGAAACTTTTTCGTCAATTGCAGACTTTCTTCATCCGGTGTTTCAATTCCCAAGAACACCGCAGCAAAACCACACTCAACCATCAACTCCATCAATTCTGGATCTTGCGCCAAATCAACTGAAGCTTCTGTGTCAAAGCGGAAGGGATAATTATGTTGCTGCATCCAGACTTTTAACTCTTTCAGCAACAACTTGACATTGCGTTTATTACCAATAAAGTTGTCATCCACCATGAAAACACCCCGCCGCCAACCCAATTCGTAGAGGTAATCTAACTCTGTCAACAGTTGCGCCGGAGTTTTGGTGCGTGGTTTACGCCCATACAAAACAATAATGTCGCAAAATTCGCACTGGAAAGGACAACCCCGCGAAAATTGAACTGACATCATGTCATAGGCATCAAAATCCAGCAAATCAAAACGGGGTATTGGAGTTGTGGTTACATCTGGTTTTTCTGTAGCGCGCAAAGTACCAGATGTTTCACCGCGTTGAATTGCCTCGACAAACATTGGCAAGGTAATTTCTCCTTCATCCAGAATGAGAAAATCTGCACCAGCTGCTTTTGGTTCACTAGGTGTTGAAGTAGGATAGGGACCACCTACAGCAACTAACTTGCCACGTCTTTTTGCTTCCCGAATTTGGTCGAGCAAATCTTGTTTTTGCACTATCATTGCCGAGAAAATGACCAAATCCGCCCATGCCCACTCTTGTTCTGTGACTGCACGAATGTTGCGATCCACTAACTTAAATTCCCATTCTTGGGGCAAAATCGCTGCCACAGTTACTAATCCCAAGGGTGGAAGCAAAACTTTCCGATTTACTAATGCTAATATCTTTTCGTATGACCAAAAGGTTTTGGGAAATACAGGATAGACGAGTAAAACTCGCATAATGTTTCAATCCTCCTCACACTTTGATTTTTATCCCACCAACACTTAAGTCTTAAGTGTAATTAAATTTTTATGACATTAATTTGCATCTTAACATTTCTATCTTTTTCTCCACAGAATCCTAAAGGATGCAAATACACAAACAAAGCCTGCGATGGCAACCTTGATGTGATGCCTTCAGGCATTGCTTCCTATGAGCTTATTTATGAACAGTATTGGTTTAGATAATGTTTATCTTACTTAACAGATGTCACACCCTTAACACCGCTAATTCGCAAGACATCGCTGATGGTGGCACAGTAATTCTGTAAACCAAAACTGCCAGGATTGACGAATTTTTGATAAGAAAAATGCCGATAGTTCATACAAAATCTATCCCAAGCTGCCATTTGAATGCGAAACAAAACTATTAATAAGTTCGCTAAATAAAGAGATAGAGGGATGCGAAAGTAAATTTTTTTGCCCAGGTAAGCGCATACTTCTTCTACTGCCTGGTTTACAGTTAATGGTGTTTGACCTAAAACTAATTGTCTATTTTCATCTTCTTTAGGTGGATTATCTATTAAATATCGCACCACTGTGGCAATATCCTGACCATGAATAAAATGAAAGCTACCATCTGCTTGTAAAAAGCGGATTATATTTATATATTTTGTAACTTCGGGAATGCCAGATGTCACGTGCGAGTAAGGTTTATTGCTATCGCCACCTAAAACGAAAGTAGGAAAAACTTCGGTGACTTTAGGTGCGATCGCTAATTTCCCAATTCTCTGCAAGCAATCATATTTAGAACGAATGTAGTCTGTACCCAGTTCCCCTGCTTCCTTGAGTGGTTGATTTTTGTTATCTAAAACACTTGCAGTCGAAAAATAAATCACCTGTTCGCAGGTAGCTAGATCTAAATAATTCAGTAATTCTATAGTTTTAACTACATTAATATCAAAGGTTGCGGCACCACCCCAAGCTGTCGCTGTTAGTACCGCAGTATCTATTGTTTTCAGCAAGTCGGCTAAATACCGGATTTCTTGCATATCACCTTGCAACACGGTGATACCCGGACGGACTTGTGTGTCAATTTTTAATTTATCAGGGTTCCTAACTAACAGATATAACTCGTGGTCTGTCTCCTGAATTAAAGCTTCACTGATGTAGTGACCTATACATCCACTTGCACCGGTCACTAAAATGCGTTTTTGGTTCATAACATAGTTAGTGGTTAGTGGTTAGTGGTTAGTGGTTGGTGGTTAATGGTTAGTGGTTAGTGGTTGGTGGTTAGTGGTTAGTTGATTATTCACAAAAAATTACTACTATCTACTAACTACTATCTACTAACAACCAACAACCAACAACCAACACCCAACAACTAACAACTAACAGCGTTGAGTTGCTTAGCAGTTTCAAAGAAGAAAGCTACATTTTCTTCTGGGGTTTCTGGGAGAACACCGTGGCCGAGGTTGAGGATGTGACCCCAATTACCAGCTTTGCGAACCGTGTCGATAATGCGATCGCGGATAAACTCTTTGGAACCAAAAAGGACACCAGGATCGAGATTTCCTTGCACTTTCATGTGCTTGCCCAATCTTGCTCTTGCATCTGCCATGTCTACTGTCCAGTCTACAGTGATGACATCTGCACCAGATTTTGTCATTCTTTCTAACAAACCTGCGCTACCGCTAACCAAGAGAATCAGGGGTGTATCTGGATGGGTTTGTTTGACTTGCTGGAAAACTCGCTGCTGATAGGGGAGAGCAAAGGTTTCATAATCTTGGGGGCTTAATTGGCCTGCCCAAGAATCAAACATTTGCACAACTTGAGCGCCACAGTCAATTTGATAGCGCACGTAGGTAGCGATCGCATCTGCAAGTTTGCCTAAAAATTGATGCAGTATCGTTGGATCTGAGAACGCCATGTTTTTAATAATGGAATAGGTTTTAGAACCTTTTCCTTCCACGGCATAAGCTGCTAGTGTCCACGGTGCACCTACAAACCCCAACACTGTTGATTTGTTGCCCACTCCTTGGCGTAATGCCTGCAAAATGGTTTTGATAAACGGTAAAGACTCTTCTGGATCTAGAAGACGCAGATTATCAACTTGTTCCTGAGTACGGATGGGGGAGTGAATAATTGGCCCCTTACCTTCAGCGATATCCATGTCAATGCCCAAACCAGGCAGCGGCGTTACAATATCAGAAAATAGAATCACGCCATCTGGTTGAAAAGCCCTCCACGGCTGTAAAGAAACTTCGATCGCTACTTCCGGTATTTCTGAGCGATCGCGAAACGAAGGGTATTTCTCCCTTAAATCTCGATAAGCCTTCATATATCGTCCCGCTTGCCGCATCATCCATACTGGGGGACGATCTACAACTTCACCACGAGCTGCCCTGAGAAGAAGGGGTTCATTGGAGGAAATACCCATTTAACAGTTCATCCTAAACACTTTATTTATGTCATTGTTTAGCTTATCATTCCGGCTTTGCGCTTTTTCAGGCAGCTGGTTTTGAGTGTGAACTGAATTTAAAAAACCCAGTTTTAAAGAAACTAGGTTTTTGAGAAGTCTAAATTTTTTTTACGAGAGCTTGTATTTTATCTATCTTAATCTTATTTCATCCTTTAGCTTTTATACTTAAATCCTTTTAAGCTGAATTTCTATGCAAACAGACTCCAACACACCTTCTGTGGAAGTTTCCATTTCTAGCGCTAGCAAAGTACTTAGGTTGTTGATACCGCGATCGCAGCGACGCAAGTTTTTTATTCAATTTACTCTCATGACTGTTGTAGGGTGGGTTGTGGGTGGAATTGCCAGTATCGCCATCGAAAGAACCCTTTTGCAAGCACTCCCACCAATTATTCTCCAACAGCAACCGATATGGTACTGGTTGATAAAACTTTTCAGTAGTATTGTTTTTGCAGTGATTTTTGCCGCCGATCAAGCACTAATTCTGCGCCGATATCTATCTGCAAGATTGTGGCTGCTTGCCACTAGCGCGGGTTGGTTGATTGCTAATAGCGTTTCTGGAGGATGGATTAACTATATTTCATCCATAGCTACATCGTTAGATAAAACTTTATCTTTTGAAGAGATGGTTTTTTTTGGAGTTTTGTCAACCATCTCATATATTGGCTCTGGAATTTGGCTGGGGTTTTTGCAATGGTTAGTATTGCGGCAAAATACAGCAGGTGCTTGGTGGTGGAGTTTTCTGCCTTCAATTTCCTATTTATGCATCAGTGTTTTGGTGTGGTTACTTCCCTTGGTGCAAAACCTGATTCCAGAAGTAAACCGCACTCAGGCATTATATTTGAGTGGACAAGGATTAACAGCAGTTATTTTGGGAGTTATCCCAGCCATTGGCTTTTGTACCTTGAAAAGCTACTCTCGTCGCGCTACCACACAAAGGTAGTGGCAGCAAATTCAGGTGAAAAAATATGGATAAAATTGATTCTTTAGAAATTACAGTGACTCCACCCGTTGCTGAAAAACAGCCCCAGATCTTCGAGTTGCATGGCGACAAGCGGATTGATAACTACTTTTGGATGCGCGATCGCGATAACCCAAAAGTAATAGCCTACTTGGAAGGAGAAAATGCTTACACCCAAGCCATGATGCAGCATACGGAAGGTTTGCAAACACAGCTTTATGAAGAAATGCTGTCTCGGATCAAAGAAACAGACCTTTCCGTACCATATCGTAAAGATGAATATTACTATTATTCCCGGACTGAAGAAGGCAAAGCTTATCCCATTTACTGCCGCAAAAAAGGTAATCTCGATGCTCCCGAAGAAGTGCTATTAGACCAAAATGAAATGTCTCAAGGACATGATTTTTTCAGCATCGGAGTGTTGCAAGTTAGCCCCAATCACCAAATTTTGGCTTATTCAGTAGATACTAGTGGTTCCGAAAGATATACGTTGTATTTTTTGGACTTAAATACACATCAATTGTATCCAGAAACTATTCCTGATACTTATTTTTCTTTGGCGTGGACTAATGATAATCAGACAGTATTTTATACGAAACTAGATGTTGCCAATCGCCCATTTCAGGTATTTAGGCATACTTTAGAAACATCAGTTGATGAAGATGTTCTCATTTATCATGAACCAGATGATAGTTATTATTTAGCAGTTGGCAAAACTCGCAGTCAAGAATATATTTTGATGCATTTGGGTAGTAAAATCACATCAGAAGTTCATTATTTAGACGCTAATAATCCTAAGGGAAATTTTCAAATAATCCAACCCCGCACCACAGGTATAGAATATGATGTTGACCATCACAGCGATTATTTTTATATAGTCACAAATGAAGAAGCTATTAACTTTAAACTGATGAAAACTCAGGTAGCTTCACCAGGTAAAGAAAATTGGCAGACTGTAATTCCTCATCGCGAAGATGTGATGCTATCAGGTATTAGCCTGTTTGCCAACCACTTAGTAATTTACGAAAGAAAGGATGGGCTACCAGTCGCAAGAGTACAAAACCTGACCACCGATCAAGAACATAACATTACCTTTCCCGAACCGACCTATTCATTTTTTGAAGGCAGTAATCCAGAATTTCACACTACTACTTTACGGATACACTATACATCTTTAATCACGCCGCCATCTGTATTTGATTACGATATGGAAACGTTAGAGCGTGAGTTGAAAAAAGAAACAGAAGTTCTGGGAGGCTACGACAGAACCCAGTATCAAAGTGAAAAATTGATGGCTCCTGCACCTGACGGTACGCAAATTCCCATATCTATTGTTTATAAAAAGAGCATCAAAAAAGATGGCAAAAATCCTTTATATCTGACTGGATATGGTGCTTACGGAGCAAGTTACCCAGCATCATTTTCATCAAATCGACTTTCTTTGTTAGATCGTGGAATCATATTTGCGATCGCCCATGTTCGCGGCGGTGGAGAAATGGGACGCAAGTGGTATGAAGATGGCAAATTTTTGCACAAAAAGAACACCTTTACAGATTTTATTGCCTGTGCAGAATATTTAATTGCCGAAGGGTGGACAACAAGCCATGCGAGCGCGATTTCTGGTGGTAGTGCAGGCGGTTTATTGGTGGGAGCAGTTATGAACATGCGTCCCGACTTATTTAAAGTAGTAGTTGCCGATGTCCCCTTTGTAGACGTAGTCACAACTATACTTGATACCTCTTTACCTCTGTCAGCCATGGAATGGGAAGAATGGGGTAATCCCAACGATAAAGTTTATTACGACTATATGAAATCTTACTCGCCCTACGATAACGTCGAGGCGAAAGATTACCCAGATACCCTCATCACCGCTGGCTTGAATGATTCTCGCGTCAAATATTGGGAACCTGCCAAATGGACAGCGAAACTACGAGAACTCAAGACAGATAACAACATTCTCCTACTCAAAACCAACATGGGCGCAGGACATAGTGGTGCATCCGGACGTTATGAAAGCCTGAAAGAATTGGCGTTTGAGTATGCCTTTGTTCTGGATCGGTTAGGCTTAACTGCTTGCGAACAAAAGCAGTCTTACGGCTAAGCAAGCAACCAGCAATTGTTTCTACAGGTTCGTTTAACCCAAATTAATAATCCAACCAACGACTGATTAAACTCATATCCGAAATTGCCAAAATTGCCGTGTAACACTTGACAAAATACAGGTTAAAAGGTAATTAATATGATTCCTTCTTGGTTGATAATTGGGGCTGTAACTTTTTTAGTTGCGTTTGGTAGTTTCTTCATCACACCGCGTGATGTCAAATGGTTTGCACAGCTAACTCGTCCTCGTTGGTTAGTTTTTGAGCCTTTAATTCCGCTGATTTGGACTGTGATTTTTGTGTGCGGTGCTGCTTCAGCTTATCTTGTTTGGCAAAAAAATCCAGGAAGTTTATTTACCTGGTTGCTAATGAGTTGCTATCTCTTGCTAGAAATTATCACCGTCACCTACATACCTTTAATGTTGAGATTTCGCAGTCTCAGAATTGGGGAAATAATTGGATCGGTAGGTATTATCTTGGGTGTGCTGCTAACATTATCTGTTTTCCCAATTTCTCGATTAGCAGCTTTGTTACTCGTTCCCTATTTAATATGGAGTCCAGTTGGAACATACACCACCGAAGAATTAATACAGCTCAACCCCGAAGATTCTTAGTACATCAATAGCGAAATTTCTGTATAACACTCCGCGCCCCTTTGCGTTTTCCTTTGCGATCCTCTGCGTTTAAAATCCCTACTTTTTTACGCAAAGCCATACTTAGGTGCGTTACCAGTAACTAACGCACCAGTTACAACTAATCATCATCCGGTTCTAAATCGCTATCTTCTAGAGTATGGTGCGGTATTGCCGCAATAATCGCATCTATTACCTTTGAAACTGGTAAAATCTCGATATTTAAATCGGGGAACTTTTGCCCTTTTGGCACGATCGCTCTTTTAAACCCCAGTTTTGCCGCTTCTTTTAACCGCAGTTCCATTTGTGACACCGGGCGCACTTGTCCCCCTAACCCAACTTCACCTATTAACACAGTACCGGGGTCTACAATCCGATCTCGGAAACTGGCAACTACAGCAATTGCTACTCCCAAATCTACCGCTGGTTCTTCGACATTCAATCCGCCTGCGGAAGCAACATAGGAATCCAATTTTGACATGGGAATCCCTACCCGTTTTTCCAAGACTGCCAAAATTTGCACCAAACGGTTGTAGTCTACCCCTGTAGTAGAACGACGGGGAGAAGCGTAACTGGTAGGACTTACAAGTGCTTGCAACTCCACAACAATAGGACGAGTACCTTCACAAGCGACGACGATCGCCGTACCGGGCCCTGGATCGTCACGGTTACCCAAAAATAGTTCTGAGGGGTTGGAAACTTCCCGCAACCCGTGTTCTACCATTTCAAAAATGCCAATTTCGTGAGTAGCACCAAAGCGGTTTTTTACTGTGCGTAATAACCGATGGGAAGCAAAGCGATCGCCTTCAAAATACAACACAGTATCAACAAGGTGTTCCAAAACTTTCGGCCCTGCGATCGCCCCTTCTTTGGTGACGTGTCCCACAATTAACATAGTGATGTCTTCATGCTTTGCCACCTTCATTAAAGCTGCGGTACATTCACGTACCTGTGCTACCGAACCAGGTGCCGAGGTAAGAGCAGGAAAGAACACTGTTTGAATACTATCAATCACCGCCAGATTCGGTTTGAGGGAATCTACTTCCTTTAATATCTCCTCCAAATCTGTTTCCGGTAATACATATAAATCTGCGTCGCTTCTTTCTATTTTTATAGATTCTAAAGTATTTTCTGTTACTTCTTCACTTTTGTTTCCGTTACCATTGTCATTGCCAACCACGTTGAGGGATTTTGTCACTCCTAGGCGTGAAGCTCTTAGCTTCACCTGCTGCCCTGATTCTTCCCCAGAGACGTAGAGGATGCGGTATCTCTGCGCTAGTTCATTTGATACCTGTAGTAGTAGCGTAGATTTACCTATACCCGGATCGCCACCAATCAGCACCATTGAACCAGGAACAACACCACCGCCCAAGACTCGATCTAGTTCGCCATAACCAGAAGGCCAGCGTGTGACTTGGCGATCGCTAATTTGGTCAAATCTAAGAGAAGCTCGTGGCTTAGCTGGCTTATTAGCAGATTTACTTGTTCCTTGTTGGGAATGCCAACTACTCACCCCTCGACTTGGTATATCTGTTGAGGATTGGATGGCAATTTCTTCTTCTAGAGAATTGTATGTACCACACGATGGACACTTACCAAACCATTGGGGAGATTCTGCGCCACATTGGTTACAAACGTAATAAGTTTTTGGCTTTGGCATTCTTAATCTTATTAAATAATCTTAATTTTTCCTTAATTCTTTAAGCAAACAAAAAGTCAATAATAGTAGTAGTTTTGGCTTTCCCCAACGTAATTATTGGAATGATATCTTAATATTATGGTATGAAAAATTAATCATGAAAAATTTTAGTTAAGGAGCGTTGAGAAACTTGGAAAGTCATAAAGAAAAAATTCTGGTAGTTGATGACGAGGCCAGCATTCGTCGTATTTTAGAAACACGCCTTTCAATGATTGGTTACGACGTGGTGACAGCTGGTGATGGCGAAGAAGCTTTGGAAACTTTCCGCAAAACTGACCCTGATTTGGTGGTTTTGGATGTGATGATGCCCAAGCTTGATGGCTACGGCGTCTGTCAAGAATTACGTAAAGAATCAGATGTCCCAATTATTATGCTAACAGCCTTGGGAGATGTAGCCGATCGCATCACCGGTCTGGAATTGGGTGCTGATGATTACGTAGTTAAACCTTTTTCCCCAAAAGAACTCGAAGCTCGCATTCGCTCAGTACTGCGACGGGTAGACAAAACCGGCGCTTCTGGGATACCTAGTTCTGGGGTAATCCATGTTGGCAACATCAAAATCGACACAAATAAGCGGCAAGTCTACAAAGGTGATGAGCGCATTCGCTTGACAGGTATGGAATTTAGCTTGTTAGAGTTGTTGGTAAGTCGCTCTGGCGAAGCTTTTTCCCGCTCGGAAATTTTGCAGGAAGTATGGGGATACACACCAGAACGCCATGTGGATACCCGTGTAGTAGATGTACATATTTCGCGTCTGCGGGCAAAGCTGGAGGACGATCCCAGCAACCCAGAGTTAATTCTCACAGCTAGAGGAACAGGCTATCTTTTTCAACGGATCATTGAACCAGGGGAGGAGTAATAAAAATGGGGAGATGGGGAGATAGGGAGATGGGGTGAAAATCAAGCTCAGAATTCCTAACTCCTAAGTCAGTACTGTAGAAACATGGCTAAATCTGATCCGAATCGCATTTTGCGGCTTCTACCTATTGTTGTTGGTGGATTAGGCGCTGTACTTTTGCTGATTAATCGGTTGCTGACATCAGATATAACAGACTCCCAAGCCCGTGCAGATGTCCTAGGTGTGATTTTAAGTGGAGTGTTAATTTTGACTGGTTTGCTTTGGCAGCAGGTACAACCCCAACCGCCTGATGCGGTAGAACTAATTGGAGAAGAAGGTTTTGTACTTGCTCCAGATTTGCCAGAGAGAATCAAAATAGAACTAGCTTGGGCATCTCATTTGTTATTAACTAATACAGTAACGCGATCGCTGGTTGTTTTTTATCAAGGTCAAGTTTTGTTGCGACGCGGAATTTTAAGCACAAAATCAGAGGTGACAATAGGGCCAATTTTAAAGCGGGTACTAGAAACACAAAAACCCGTTTATTTGGTTAATTTAAAAGTCTATCCAGGAAAAATTGAATTTGATTATTTACCAGAAAATACCCAAGGAATAATTTGTCAACCTATAGGCAAAGAAGGTGTTTTAATTTTAGGAGCAAATGCTCCTCGCAGTTATACCAAACAAGATGAAAACTGGATCGCTGGAATTGCTGATAAATTAGCTGTTACTCTAGGTGAGGTAATGGGTAATGAGTAATGGGAGAGAAAATTACCAATTATCAATTACCAATTACCAATTACCCTTACGGGTACTCTGCCTTAAGCCGCCCTGCGGGCGTCTACATGGGGGACTCACCGGCCCCCACGACCGACAGGGAGTGGGGATTGGGGGCTTCGGGGTCCCCTCTGGGGTTGGGGGAG
>NZ_JACAEU010000199.1:0-9370 GCF_013388695.1 Fischerella sp. | reverse complement strand
TGAATTATGTGTGCATACATTTTTGTAGTTCGATGCCAAATCATTGTAGAGACGTAGCAATGCTACGTCTCTACATACCCGTGAATTGTAAATTCATATCTTGATTCAGCAACGCCGATTTTTGAAATATACGTAGGGGAGGCAAAAAGGGGTGTGGATTTTCCTCCCCCTTTATTGCCGTTGCGTTATGCCTCTGGCTAACGCACCATCCAAAGGCTTTGGTGCGTTACGCGATCGCGTAACACACCCTACAGATACTTAGATTTTTTCATAAATCAAATCGGATTCCTATAGCTACATAAAGTGATAGTCACCTTTTTTCAAGCTACGACCACAAACTTTGCATTTACGATAAATCTATCCAAATCATCTGTGGTCGAATTAATCATCTTTCCTTCATACCCATGCTAAAACTCTTCCCTAAACAAACCGCATCGATGTATACCCGCGATGGCATACGCTTGGATGCAGATATTTACCGCCCTGATGCTGATGGGGAATTTCCCGTATTATTAATGCGTCAACCCTATGGCAGAGCGATCGCTTCTACTGTTGTCTATGCTCATCCAAGTTGGTATGCTGCTCACGGCTATATTGTGGTAATTCAAGATGTACGCGGACGCGGTACATCAGCAGGTGAATTCAAGCTGTTTGCCCACGAAATTGCTGATGGTGAAGATGCGGTAAACTGGGCAGCAAATTTACCTGGCAGTAATGGTGCAGTCGGGATGTATGGTTTCTCTTATCAAGGAATGACTCAACTATACGCCGCTGCTGCTAAACCATCTGCATTAAAAACAATTTGTCCGGCAATGATTGGCTATGATTTATATGCAGATTGGGCTTATGAAGGTGGCGCATTCTGCTTGCAAAACAATCTTGCTTGGGCAATTCAATTAGCAACAGAAACTGCCCGTTTGCGAGGAGATAAACAAGCTTACCAGGCCTTATTAGCTGCTTCTCGAAATTTACCTTTGGACGATGCGGTTCCGACGCACCCAGAAATCCTCAACAATCTTGCCCCTGATTCGTTTTATCACGAGTGGCTAGAACATTCGCAACCTGATGCCTATTGGCAACAACTTTCGCCCAAAACACACATGAAAGATGTTGATTTGCCCATGTTCCATATCGGGGGATGGTTTGATAGTTATTTGCGTGGCACTCTGAATTTATATAAAGATATGGCAATGCGGAGTCAGTACCGTCAACAACTTTTAGTCGGCCCTTGGACGCATTTACCTTGGAGTCGCAAAGTTGGTGAAGTAGACTTCGGCGTCAATGCTATCAGTCCTGTTGATCGGATGCAAATATGCTGGTTTGACCAATTTCTCAAAGGCATTAATACAGGTTTGCTTGAACAGATGCCTGTTTGGATGTTTGAGATCGGAAGTAATACTTGGCAAGGATTTTCTTGCTTTCCAGAATATGAACATAAGTCTTGCTTTTTGTCAACACAAGGAATTACCAGTATCCGGAAGGAGGAAGGTATTATCACGACAATTTGCCCGGAAATTGGCGTAGATGATGTGTTAGTTCATGACCCCTGGCGGCCAGTTCCCTCTTTGGGTGGTCATGCGGCTATTCCTGCGGGTGTGTTTGAGCGATCGCATATTGATTGCCGTGCTGATGTGTTGACTTACACTAGTAAACCGCTTGATTCAGACCTGCATTTAGCAGGTGATGTGGTAGTGGCAATTGTTTGTAGTGCCGACAAATCCAGCTTTGATTTATGTGTAGTACTGTCAGAAGTGTATCCTGATGGAAGAGTATATAATTTGACGCAAGGCTACCTTCGCTGTCAAGATGGCATGAATCGCGTCACTAGAAAAATTCAATTGCAGGCGACTTGTGCGCGAATTACCAGAGGTAATGCCTTGCGATTGAGTTTGAGTGCTGCGTGTTTCCCAGCCTATGCAATCAATCCAGGTAATAATTCACCCTTTGGTATGGACGCAGAAATTATCACATTAACAGTGGGTTGTGGGGGTACTTCTTTTTCCCAAGTGTTATTACCTGTAGTTGCAGTGTCTTAAGACAATAGGAACTCAGGCTTCTACGCAGGAGTGCGCCTTTAGAGGTTGCTGATTTGATATAGCGGTTTGCAATTGAGTGAAGTACAGGCCATCGTAGGGGCAATTCATGAATTGCCCCGAAGCGTGTACCTCATTCAAACGAAAAGCACTATAGTTTATTCCTTTTGGCTTACATCTGGAGTTTACAAGCAAAACTCTTGACTTATTCCCTTTGACGCGGGAGTGGAGTCGGCAGATTGCCAATATTCTCAGGATGAGTTTGACCTCACCAGTCATTTCTATCGGGGAAAGTTCTTATTCGGTCATTAATATAATTATCCTGATCTGCCTGTTTTTTGGATTGGTGGCTGTTGCTGGAGCAGTCACTAATCTGTTGCGATCGCGGGTATTACGTATCACCACTATCAGCCGAGGTGTTCAAGAATCTATTGCCATCGTTATCCACTTACGCAAGCAAAATATTCAGATCCCTTTTCCGCAACGCTCCCTGCATTTGCGGTCTGGAAGTTTACCCTTGAAAGTTTCACCTAAAGTTAGAAAATTCCTTGTCTCAACTTTCTGAAGGTTTGATCGCTTGGTTAAAAAATCAGTCGCAGATCGGCAACTTAAACGGTTCAATTAATCCTTCTACCAAAAATCACAATCAAGATGATTGAGTCAGATCAAGTTGATCGTCAAAAAAATTAACTCGGTTTTAATCCTTGGCGATGACAATATCATTGGATTTAATCACTGCATAAGCTTCTGTTCCCTCGTCTATCTCCAACTCTTCTGCTGACGCGGTAGTAATAATCGAAGTTAACTCTACTTCGTGAACAACCTTCAAAGTCACCTGAGAGCTAACTTCTCCTCGAATAACTTTTGTCACTACACCTTTGAGAACATTGCGAGAGCTAACTTTGAGAGGCTTTTTGGAAGTAGTAACTTCTGCCTTGTGAGTGTCAGCATCTTTTTGGTGTGTCTGCTTGGTTGGTATTGATTGTGGCGATCGCGAGGAATGTTGACTAAGCCCACGCACAAGTTCCCGGAGAATCTCTGTTTTAGTGCGTTGTGACTCTTGAGACAACTCTTCCAAAATTTTTCGTTCTTCCTCCGAAGCTTGAAATGTGATCCATCCTTGTTCTTTTCTTGGCATAGCTTTACCAAATTATTTGGTAATTTTGGGATTATCTTGGTAGGATTTTACCAACCACCAATTTTAGGCAAAAGCACTCTTCAAGGGTGGATGATCAATGAAAAGAAGACAACTTTTTACCTTAATTGGCATGGCAATTACTAGCTTGATAGTAGCAGTTGGCTTGCCATTTTTGACTCCTTCTGTTGTGGTAGCACAGTCAAACACAAATTTGCTTGTGTCTGCTGCTGCCAGTTTGAAAGATGTCATGGAAGAAATCAAGACGAGCTACCAACAAAGTCAACCAAATGTCAATATTAGATATAACTTTGGAGCTTCTGGTGCTTTACTGCAACAAATTCAACAGGGAGCGCCTGTAGATGTGTTTATCTCTGCTGCCAACAAGCAGATGGACACTTTGGAGCGATCGGGGCAGCTAGTTCCAGATACCCGTAGCATCCTAGCAAAAAACCGTCTGGTTTTGATTGTGCCAAACAATTTTACAGGTGTTAGCAGCTTTGACAATCTCAAAGACTCCAAAATTAAGAAAATTTCCATCGGCGAAACAAGAAGTGTGCCTGCGGGGCAATATGCCGAGCAAGTCCTCCAGAAATTGGGTATTTACGCACAGCTTAAACCCAAGCTTGTTTATGCTAACAATGTGCGTCAAGTCTTAGCAGCAGTAGAAAGCGGCAATGCTGATGCAGGCTTAGTTTATATGACTGATGCCAAAATTTCTAACAACGTCAAAGTAGTCGTTGCTGCTGATGAAAAGTACCACTCTCCGATTGTCTATCCGCTCGCAGTCTTAAAAACAAGTAAAAATACTCAAGCAGCACGGGATTTTGTCAAGTTTTTATCTAGCGAACAAGCTAAGGCTGTACTGCAAAAATCGGGTTTTATCTTGCCTTAATAACTCCTAGGAAAATAGGGACTAGGATTGCGATCGCTATTTAATTTTTGGCTTTTTGCAAAACTGTCTTGCTTTTTACCTTTTTTACTACCAACTTTTTGGTTAACTAGTTGGTACTATGCCACAAGATTTATCTCCCCTTTGGATATCGCTGAAAACTTCTTTGCTTGCTACATTTATTACTTTCTTTATTGGTATTGCAACTGCATACTGGATGCTGGGATATCGTGGCAAGGGCAAATCGCTGATTGAAGGTATTTTAGTTGCTCCCCTGATTTTACCTCCAACAGTCGTGGGCTTCATCCTGCTGGTTTTCTTTGGCAAAAATGGCCCGATGGGCAAACTCATGGAGGCTTTCGACTTTAGCATTGTTTTTACTTGGTACGGTGCTGCGATCGCCGCTACAGTAGTATCCCTGCCGTTAATGTATAAAACTGCACTAGGAGCTTTTGAACAAATAGATCGGAATCTCTTACGGGTAGCGAGAACTCTGGGTGCAAATGAATTGAATATATTTTGGCGCATCAGTTTACCCTTGACTTTCCCTGGAATTTTAGCGGCAACAACTCTCGCTTTTGCCCGTGCCTTGGGTGAATTCGGCGCTACCCTGATGCTAGCTGGCAATATCCCCGGACAAACACAGACAATACCAATGGCGATTTATTTTGCTGTGGAAGCCGGAGCAATGGATGAAGCTTGGTTCTGGGCGATCGCCATTATAATGATTTCTCTATCTGGAATTATTGCCGTCAACTTTTGGCAGGAGTGCAGGGAGAAAAGCACAAAAGGAGACAGGGGGATAAGGGGCATTGGGCAATGGGCAAGGGACAATGGGCATCGGGCATCGGGCAACGGGCAATGGGCAATGGGCAATGGGCATCGGGTATCGAGCATAGAAAAGATCCAATCCCCAATCCCCAATCCCCAATCCCCAATCCTCAATCCCCAATCCCCTATTTCTGGACTAATTGTAGACATCGAAAAAATACTTCCTGGCTTTCATTTAAAAGTTTCCTTTAATGCTGACGAGCAACCCCTGGGATTATTAGGGGGATCTGGCGCTGGTAAGAGCATGGTTTTACGTTGCATTGCTGGTATAGAAACACCAACCAAAGGCCGTATAGTTCTGAATGGGCGAGTACTGTTTGATTCTGAACAGGGAATTAATTTACCTAGCCGCGATCGCCGCGTTGGGTTCGTAGTCCAAAATTATGCTCTGTTTCCCAATATGACTGTGGCGCAAAATATTGCTTTTGGTTTGCCGAAAGGACTATCGAAGTTAGCCATCAAGCAACGAGTAGAAGCTCAATTACTGGCAGTGCAGTTACAGGGATTGGGCGATCGCTATCCACATCAACTCTCTGGCGGGCAACAGCAGCGGGTTGCGTTAGCAAGGGCTTTGGCATCTAGTCCGGAAGCATTGCTGTTAGACGAACCATTTTCCGCATTGGATACCCACTTACGCAGTCAATTGGAACAACAAATGGTGACAACACTTGCTGATTATCAAGGCATCAGCTTATTTGTCACCCATAATATGGAAGAGGCCTACCGCGTTTGTCCAAATCTGTTGGTGATGGAGCATGGCAAAGCCGTTCATCATGGCACAAAATACGATATCTTTGAAAATCCCACCACTGTGAGTGTTGCTCAATTAACAGGTTGCAAAAACTTCTCCAGTGCTGTTGCTATATCCTCGCAAGTAGTGGAGGCTGTTGACTGGGATTGCACTCTGCAAGTTGTTGAATCGATACCTGACTCATTCTCACATGTGGGTATTCGCGCTCATCAAATTGCCTTCACCGACAACCCCAACCAAGAAAATACCTTTCCTTGTTGGTTGGTAAGAACTAGTGAAACGCCACACCGCATGACGCTATTTTTAAGACTGCATTCCTCTAGGAAAATTAGCCGCGATTACCACCTGCAAGCAGAGATTTTCAAGGAAAAATGGGCGACTCTTAAAGATAAACCTTTACCGTGGTACGTTCGTTTAGATTCATTGCGACTGATGTTAATGAAATAAATGAACAAGTATAAGTAAGTCGGCGGGAATAAATCCAACTATGTTAAGTCACGTAACATAGAGGACTAAAGTTCTACGGGAAGCCGTTCTTACGAGCGTCTACACTACAAACCTTTAATTAATTACGCCGTCCTACTTATGCTGTTATCAAATCATCGGATGTAATGATTACTATTAACTAAATATATAGGACTCATATTTGATTTTTGAAATATACGTAGGGTGCGTTACGCGATCGCGTAACACACCCTACAGATACTTAGATTTTTTCATAAATCAAATCGGATTCCTATATTTTTGAAATCTACTAAAAAAGGGGCGGTTTAATAGCCCCTTTTTGAATGCATAGGTAGTGACTGACAGTAACTTCATTACTCTGTTGATGATCCTACCCTTGACTCTGACTTATAACCTGAAACTCACTTGGGTTTAGTGAAACCACCATATTTTCAAAGTCTAACCGGATGAGCCAGCGATCGCTAGAGCGAACATCTAAAAGAGTTTCTCGTCCACAAACTACTCCCACTTTTCCGGCTACATATTCTGGAGCTAAAATCAACGCTTTGTTACCTACTTGAATATTCTCTGAGATATGCAACAACATTCCTATAACCTAGATTTCTTCTGTGTATTATTAATGGGTGTCAGTAAAATCAATTTATGCACTTCTATTATAGAAATGGAAAAAATGTCTGCAAATAGCTTGTAAACTATCCCTAGTTTCGCTACGCTACACTAGAGGCTTCTGTACTCACAGGCGAGTGCTGTAACTTAAACTTTCGTCCGAGTTTTGGTCTTACCTCCCCTCTTACAGCAGATTCGATAAATTTTACAGAATCTTTTTTGTATATTGACCGACAAAGAAATTACCATCTTGACACACATTTTACAAAAGAGGTAATTTAAATGAAAATTTTACTAATAGAAGATCATCAATGTACCACTTCAACACTTTCTAAATTACTCGTTGACCATAATTATGTGGTAGATGCCACAAACGACGGTGAAACTGGGCTGAGGTTAGCAAAAGCATATGACTATAACCTGATATTGCTGGATGTGCTTCTCCCTGGGCTGGATGGTATTAGCATTTGTCGCCAACTCCGTAGCGAAGGTTATGAAGTGCCAATTCTCATGCTAACTGCTCTAGACAGTAGCACAGATCGAGTTATGGGTTTAGATGCTGGCGCAGATGATTATGTAATCAAACCTTTTGATTTTTTAGAGTTAATTGCTAGAGTACGTGCTCTACTGCGACGCGGGAGGACTATATTAGCTGAGGAACTTACCTGGGAAAACTTAAAATTGGATCTGAAAATTAGGGAAGTTACCTACAACGAGAAACGTCTGCACCTCACCCCGAGAGAGTATGGTTTACTGGAACTTCTGCTCAGAAATCCTCAGCGGATTTTCAGTCGCAGTGCCATACTAGATCTTGTCTGGCCTGAGGGCGAATTTCCAGGAGAAGAAGCTGTTACAACTCAAATTAAGGGCTTGCGAAGAAAGCTAAAAGCAGCTGGCATGACCAAAGATTTGATTGAGACAGTTTATGGATTGGGCTATCGTCTGAAAGAGGAAAGGGAGAAGACGGGAAACGAAGACATAGGGAAATTAACAATTGAAAATTCAAAATTAAAAATACAAAAATTCGATCCATTCCCCATCACCCCATCACCCCTACCCTACGGGAAGCCGCTTGCGCGTCTACACCCCATCACCCCACCTTCTCAATCCCGCATAGAAGCCGAAACAGAGGTTATGGCTGTAGTTGCAAAGATGAGAGAAGAATTTAAAAATAGTCTCAGCGAACAGATTGAATTATTTGAGCGGGCGATCGCTCTCCTTGCCAATGGAACCCTCGATAATACACTGCGTCAAAAAGCAACAGCAGAGGCACACCGCTTAATTGGTTCACTGGGATCTTTGGGCTTGCCAGAAGGCTCAAAGGTGGTACGGCAAATTGAGCAGTTACTCCAGAATCAGACAGATGCGGATCGCAGTGTAGCACTACAGATAAAAGAATTGGTGGATTTACTGTGGCAAGTTGTGGTGAAAGGACAAGGGGAAGATGGGGAGATGGGGAGAAATGAACAATTCAAAATTCAAAATTACTCTCCCACTCCCCCACTCTCCCACTCTCCCAGACGCGCCATGGCGCGTCTCTACATTTCCTCCCACTCTCCCACTCCTCCACTCCCCCACTCCTCACCTCGACTACTGGTAATCGATGATGACACAGTGCTGACCGAACATTTGAAGATAGAGGGAATGGCTTGGGGCTTGCAGGTTGAGGTAGTAACAAATTTAACTGCTGCTCGGAAAGTAATTGCTGACAATCCTCCCGATCTCATTCTGCTAGACCTCACCTTTCCCAGCACAACAGAAAATGGACTAACGCTGCTAGCAGAACTAACTAAGCAAAAACCTGAAATTCCAGTTGTGGTATTTACCGCCCAGAGTCAGTTGAGTCTCAGATTGGAAGTAGCTCGTCTGGGAGCGGATACTTTTTTACACAAACCGATGCTTGCCGATCGCATTCTCCAAACAGTCATTAAGGTACTAAATCAAACCCGTGCAGTGAAAGCCAAAGTAATGGTGGTGGATGATGAACCTGAGATATTAAATGTCCTGTCTGTCCTCTTCTCATACTGGGGACTTCAGGTAACGACTTTGGAAAATAGCCAACGTTTCTGGGAAACTCTGGAAGCTTTTGCTCCCAATCTGTTGATTTTAGATGTAAATATGCCTCATTTCAGTGGACTAGATCTGTGCCAGGTGGTACGTAATGATTCCCGTTGGGGTGAGATACCAATACTGTTTTTATCTGCTTACACGGATATAGAAACTGTATCCAGGGTGTTTGCTATGGGCGCAGATGACTATGTGAGTAAACCAATTGTCAAGACAGAACTAGTCTCACGCGTGCTGAATCGATTGCAGCGGGTGCAAAAGTGAATTTTGTAGAGACGCGATATATCGCGTCTCTACTTCGCGCTCGGGTGGGGAATTTCGTGGAATTGGTTAAAGTACAATTTGGATAAAATCCAATACGGTTCAGATAATACCAATTTGAAAAAAGAATGCAACACATAGATAAGACCCCTCCCCAACCCTAAGCGAACTCGCGGGGAGGGTGCCGTCACCACGGGTGGGGTTATCTGTCCTTAAACATTTTTTGAATCGGTATAAGATAATTTGACTAACGATAAAATTTGTAAAGACGTTGCATTGCAACGTCTCTACACACACGTAATTACTATGGACAATCCTTAACTGAACTG
>NZ_JACAEU010000198.1:0-10037 GCF_013388695.1 Fischerella sp. | reverse complement strand
TGAATTATGTGTGCATACATTTTTGTAGTTCGATGCCAAATCATTGTAGAGACGTAGCAATGCTACGTCTCTACATACCCGTGAATTGTAAATTCATATCTTGATTCAGCAACGCCGATAGTGGATAGTGGTTAGTGGATAGTGGTTAGTGGATAGTGGTTAGTGTTGGTGGTTGGTGGTAAAAACCAACTACTAACTACTAACCAATGTACAGACGTGCCATGGCACGTCTCTACAACCACTAACTACTAACTACTAACTACTATCTCTAAATATTTGTAGAAATTGCTTGGACTGGACAGGTGGGAATACACTGCTCACAGACAATGCAACGCGATCGCGTAAATGTTAGTTTATAGCTTTCGGGATTTAGGGTTAAGGCTTCAGTCGGACAAACTCCAGTACACAAGCCGCAATCAACGCACAAGTCTTCATCTATAACTATTTCTCCTAGGGTGTGCGAAACACTGATATTCTGCGATCGCATCCACTCAATCGCAGCATCCAGCTGATCTATATCTCCCGAAAGTTCTACTACCAACTTGCCAATTTGGTTCGGTGCTACTTGGGCGCGGATAATATTAGCGGCGACGTTGAAATCTTTTGCCAGTCGGTAGGTAACTGGCATTTGAATGGCGCGTTTGGGAAAGGTGAGGGTAACTCGTTTTTTCACAGTTGGGGAAATGTTTTTGTATACGCCTGTTCTCTGTTTTAGCGTATGCAGGGATACTCATTGTAGAAAGGGTGTAAGGAATTGGGGATTGGGGATTGGGCAAAAACAAGTCAAAAGTAAAAAGCTAAAAGTAAAAAGAAAGAATTTTTTCTTTTACCTTTTTACTTTTTACTTTTTACTTCTCCAGTCCCCATGCCCTATACCCCTTTATCCTGCTGCCTTCTAAAATAAAACAGTAAACTGAAAGATAACAGTACTTAATAAGTTTTAATAAATCTGTTATGAGTACGGATTCACCTGTAAATTCTCCAGTCAAGTCGGAATCAACTGTTGGCGCGCGTGTCAGAAATTTTTTGATTGCAATGGTGGCGATCGCCCTTAGCGTTGCCCTAGTCTTGGGACTAAGAACCGAGACTAGCTCAGCTTCTCTGGCTAAATTAGCAGAACAATCTACACCCTTGGAAGTGGCAATGACCAACGGCAAGCCATCGCTTGTGGAATTTTATGCGGACTGGTGTACTGTCTGCCAGAAAATGGCACCGGATATTACCCAATTAGAGCAGCAGTATACAGACAAAATGAACTTTGTCATGTTGAATGTGGATAACACCAAATGGCTGCCAGAGATGTTGAAGTATCGGGTAGATGGTATTCCCCATTTTGTGTTTCTCAACCAGAATGGAGAAGTTCTTGCTCAAGCGATCGGCGATCAACCTCGCACAATCATGGCAAGTAATTTAGAAGCCTTGATTGAGGATTCACCTCTGCCTTATGCTCAAGCTAGTGGGCAAGTTTCCAAAGTTTCAACATCACTAGCACCAGCACCTAGCCAAGATGACCCGCGCAGTCATGGCAGTCAAGTAGTGAATTAGAATAGCGTCATATATCTACAGGCTTTTAGCCTGTACCCTACATAAACTATGTATGCTACAGCTAATTTTCGTTGTACTTACTGTCATTACTGGTTCAGCGCTGTGTTCTAGCATCGAAACAGCGCTTTTATCAGTCTCTACACTCAAAGTACGACAGTTAGCACAGTCAAATCATCCTTCAGCATTAGCACTTTTGGCGATTCGTGAAAACATAAATCGACCAATTGCGACTATTGTTATTCTCAATAATACTTTCAACATTATTGGTAGTATTCTCACGGGTAGTGTTGCTACTAAAATTTTGGGATATAAATGGCTAGGTGTCTTTTCAGGAATATTGACCTTTCTGATTATAGTTTTTGGTGAAATAGTCCCAAAAACTATTGGTGAGCGCAACGCCGAAAAAATATCTATACTAGCTGCTTTACCTATTACTGGACTTACCTTTTTGTTCACACCTCTAGTCTGGATTTTAGAAAAAGTTACAGCACCTTTTACTAAAGGTAAAAAACGACCGACAACAAATGAGGCAGAAATTAAGCTACTAGCAAATATAGGTCATCAGGAAGGAATTATTGAACGCGACGAAGCAGAGATGATTCAACGGGTGTTTCGATTGAACGATCTGACAGCCTCTGACCTGATGACACCTCGAATCATGCTTACATATTTACGTGGCGATTTGACTCTTAGTGAGGCGAAACAAGATATTATTGCCTCGCAACATACACGGATTATTGTGACTGATAACTCTATCGATCAAGTGATAGGGGTTGCTTTAAAACAGAATTTGCTAACAGCGATGGTTGAAGGTAGGAGTAATCAAAAAATCTCTTCCTTAATACGGAAAGTTAGCTTTGTTCCTGAAACAATTCGGGCAGACAAATTGCTAAAAGGCTTCCTAGAAGCTCGCAATCATCTTGTAGTAGTAGTGGATGAATACGGGGACGTTTGTGGTGTAGTAACCTTAGAAGATGTTCTTGAAGTCATCACTGGTGAAATTGTAGATGAAACTGATAAAAGCATTGATCTGCAAGAAATTGCACGCAAACGGCGAGAAAGACTGTTAAAGTCTATGCGTTAGCCCTTCTCATTACTTTTGAGAAGAAATACATTGCTTCCACACACTACATTAAAGTTGATATAAAATGGATATATCGAAAAAAATCGATATAATGGGGGAATGGATACCAAAGATATTGACATCTTCAAAGTCCTGGCTAACGAAACTAGGTTACAAATCCTGCATTGGCTCAAGGAACCTGAAGTTAACTTTCCCTGCCAAGACGTAGACCCTCGCACAGTCGGAGTTTGCGTCAGTAGCATTCAGAAAAAAACTGGCTTAGCCCAGTCTACAGTGTCCCATTATTTATCTATGCTGGAGGCGACAGGGCTAATTGTCTCAAGCCGTCAGGGACAATCTACTTACTATCGTCGTAACGAGGAAGCTTTTTCTCAGTTTGCAGCTCATGTTGCAACTGATTTATAAATAAAAGCAAATGTTAATTGCTTGTGATATTGATTTTCTTATATCGAAATTGTTCGATATCTCTAATATTCAATTTACTGTTATTGTATAGGTGCGACAGACAAGCAACGGTCTATTTGAGGAAACAAGGATGCTAGCAACCTATTTGTTATTGTTAGTTATTGGTTTGGCTGCTATCTGGCTAGGACTCAAAGTACGTGAGGAGGTCTATCGCATTGCAGTTGTATTCAGTGGGGGAATGGTGCTGGTAATGGGGTTTGTATTAGCTCCATCAGCCGTACAGATAGGAGTTGTATTGCTTCTTTTGGGACTGTATCAACTGTATGCTCCACAGCCAAGATTTTAGAAAATTTAATAACCGTTAGAAATTTACTTTTCTAATGCAAATAAATGGTACAGCCATCAACAAATCAGAAGTCACGAGTAAAATTCATTTGTGGCTTGTGACGGGATGATTCTTGTAGGGTGGGCATCTTGCTCGCCCCAAAATACAAAGAACGGGCAAGATGCCCATCCCACAAAACCAACAAAATCATCTCGCAAATATGCAACGCCGAATTAAGAAAGTTTCTCGCAGAGTAACCAATTCTTGCCACAGGAATATCAAAACCACTAAAAGCACACCTACTATCTAAACCATCGCTACATTAGAAGATGAAGAAAGATCAAAGTTAGCCCAAACATGAGTGTAAACGCGACTATAACAGATAATCCTTTATTGAAAGGTACTGGCTTGCCTGATTTTGCCAGCATCAAACCAGAGCATGTAGTACCAGGGTTTAACAAATTACTGGCAGAATTAGAGCAAGAGTTAACCAAAATAGAAGCTAATGTACAGCCTACTTGGGACGGTTTAGTAGAACCTCTAGAAAAGCTAACAGAACGCCTAAACTGGAGTTGGGGTGTAGTGAACCACTTGATGGGTGTGAAAAATAGCCCCCAACTGCGAGAAGCCCATGAAACTGTACAGCCGCAGGTAGTACAGTTTTCTAACAAACTCAGCCAAAGTCAACCAATTTACAATGCTTTTAAAGCACTGCGTGCCAGTGACACTTGGGATACTTTAGACTCTGCCCAAAAGCGTATTGTCGAAGCTGCGATCCGAGATGCAGAACTATCTGGGGTTGGCTTGCAAGGCGAAGCGCGGGAACGTTTTAACGCTATTCAAATGGAGTTAGCTGAAGTTTCTACCAAGTTCTCTAACAATGTCCTGGATGCGACTAAAGCCTTTAGTCTGAAGCTGACAAAGAAAGAAGAAGTAGACGGTTTACCCCCGAGTTTACTTAGTTTAGCAGCACAAGCAGCCCGAGATGCCGGGGAAGAAAACGCCACTCCAGAAAATGGCCCTTGGTGTATCACTTTAGACTTACCCAGTTACTATCCTTTTATGCAGTACAGCACAAGGCGTGACTTGCGGGAAGTGCTTTACAAAGCTTATATTAGCCGTGCATCTTCGGGAAACTTGGATAATAACCCGTTAATAGAACGTGTTTTAGAGTTGCGTCAAGAACTGGCGAAGTTACTCGGTTACAAAACTTATGCGGAAGTCAGCTTAGCCAGTAAAATGGCTCCCAGCGTCGAGGCTGTGGAAAAACTATTAGAAGAACTGCGCCGCGCCAGTTACGATGCAGCCCTCAAGGAATTGGCAGAATTGAAAGCTTTTGCTGCCAACAAGGGAGCAGCGGAAGCAAATGATTTAAGACATTGGGATATCCCCTTTTGGGCAGAACGCCAGCGGGAAGAAAAATTTGCTTTCACAGCAGAGGAATTGCGTCCTTACTTTCCGCTTCCACAAGTGCTGGATGGCTTATTCGGGTTGGTGAAGCGGTTGTTTGGTGTTACAGTTACCCCTGCTGATGGTCAAGCACCAGTTTGGCATGAGGATGTGCGCTATTTCCAAATTGCTGACGAAACAGGTAGTGCGATCGCCTATTTTTATTTAGATCCCTACAGCCGTCCCGCAGAAAAGCGCGGCGGTGCATGGATGGATATCTGCATTAACCGGGGCAAACTCACTGAAAATGGAGTCAAGAAAACCCGTTTACCTGTAGCGTATTTGGTATGTAACCAAACGCCACCAGTTGATGGCAAACCTAGCCTGATGACTTTTGCGGAGGTAGAAACTTTATTCCACGAGTTTGGTCATGGTTTGCATCACATGTTGACTAAGGTAGATTATTCTTCGGCAGCAGGTATTAATAATGTCGAATGGGATGCTGTGGAATTACCTAGTCAGTTCATGGAAAACTGGTGCTACGATCGCGCTACTTTATTTGGCATGGCTAAGCATTACGAAACAGGTGAGCCTTTGCCAGAACATTATTACCAAAAGCTGCTGGCTGCAAAGAATTACATGAGTGGTAGTACAACGTTGCGACAGGTACACTTTAGCGTTCTGGATCTAGAACTGCACTACCGCTACCGTCCTGGTGGTAATGAAACTCCTAAGGATGTGCGCGATCGCATCGCCAAGACGACCACCGTCATACCACCTTTACCCGAAGATTCATTTTTATGTGCCTTTGGACACATTTTTGCCGGTGGATATGCAGCAGGATACTACAGCTACAAATGGGCGGAAGTATTAAGCGCAGATGCTTTTGCCGCATTTGAAGAAGTTGGTTTAGAAGATGAACAAGCTGTAAAAGCTACAGGTAAGCGCTACCGCGATACAGTCTTAGCCCTTGGTGGTAGCAAGCATCCAATGGAAGTGTTTAAAACATTCCGGGGTCGCGAACCGAGTACCGAACCTTTGCTAAGACACAATGGTTTAGTAGCTGCTTAAATTTATACTATAGTTCGCCACACTTTCATTGAAGTTCAAAGTAGGGGAAAAAGTTCAAGGTCAATTCCTTTCCCCTTTCCCCTTCTCCTCAGGAACGAGAGTAAATCAATTACGTCTCAATCTGGGTGGATACCGCCATTTGGTGAAATAGCCTAAAATTTTAAATTTGAATGTATCGCCCAGATTTTCTGAAAGTTTGCCTGTCTTGGCTTTTAAATTTACTTCTGTGCGGCTTATCCTTGACGGCGATCGCACAGACAAATTCTCAACCACAAGTCCCTAAAAAACCTAGCCACACAGACAACCGCAGCAAGCAAACTCGTAATATCCAAGTAAAAGTTCCTGTCAAAACTCTACCAGGACGGCGAGAAAGTGGGAGTGTACGTCGAGGAAACTGCATTTCTGGCGATCCAGCACTTCTGGCTTTACTGCTACCACCAACTAATCTGGGATTAACAACTGCTGCTCATCCTCAATTTTTCTGGTACACACCTGAAAATACAGCTCAAAGAACCCAGTTTTCTCTGTCTTATAAAAGTAGTATTTGATAGCAGCCTCAGCTATGTAGAAAAACTTTTAATAGCATATTTAAAATTTATTAATCACAAAAAATAGAATTTATATTGTTTTTTTGCCTTTCTTTGCAATACTTAACTCGATTTTAGTTAAAAAGAGTAAACATAGATTAAAAGTAATAAAATTCATAATCATTCGTTAAGTTTATCGTGCAAAATTGAGAGTAAGCTAAGTGATCAGAAGCCTAAGTACAAAATTTTGTCACTAGGCTTAAAGAAAAATAACAGTCATTGTGTTATTTGTCCTGCGTCATTTGTCATTTGTACGATTGCTAATGACTAATGACTGATAACTAATGACTAAGTTATTTAGCAAGGCGGTGAAAGTCAAAGCTTAGCCAAATTATTGAGAGAGCAAAAACCAAACTACGAAGGCGTAACGATGATACAAAACATTTTGCTGGCTGTCTCCGGATTGGGACACGCGGAAGAAATGCTAAAAACCTTGAAGGATGTGCCATCAATTCAAAGGGCAAAAGTTACAGTTTTGCACGTGGTTCCGCCACAAAGCACCGCCGAATCCATGACAGCTAAGTGGGAAGAAGGTGGCAAAATCCTGGCAAATGCTATTCAGTCTTTAGCCTTAAATCCTAGCCAAGTCTCTTCTATTTTGCGGCAAGGCGAGCCTAAGGATGTAGTTTGCCAAGTAGCAGATGAAATCGATGCAGATTTAATTATTATGGGTTCTCGCGGACTCAAGCGACTGCAATCGATTTTAGCTAACTCAGTAAGTCAGTACGTTTTCCAATTGTCTTCTCGCCCCATGTTGCTGGTAAAAGATGACATTTATGTCAAAAAAATTAACCGCATTATGGTGGCAATGGATAATTCTGATGCCTCAAAACACTGTTTGGACTTAGCTTTGTTTTTGATTCGAGATATTAAGGGAGGAGAGTTAATTCTTTCGCACGTGATCACAGATTTAGGAGGTGAATCTACTGCATCAGCAACTCAGGTTAATCCCGAACAACATCCTGTTTTAGCAGCAGCTGTCGCGGAAGCGAGAAAACACGGGGTGCAACCTCGTTGTGTACTTAGTATGGGTAAACCAGGTGAAAAAATTTGTCGCTTGGCAGAGGAGTTAAATGTAGATCTGTTGTTACTTGGTTCTCCGGATCGGCGTCCTTCCATTGCTAAGAGTTTCGTAGATCTAGACAGACTTTTAGGTGCTTCTTTGTCTGATTACGTGAGAATAAATGCTACTTGCCCAGTTTTGTTAGCACGAACTGCTGCTGCTTAAGGTCGCTCACGATTTTACGCTTGATCAATAAAAACCCCTACACTACAGGTGTAAGGGTTTCTTATTTTATACATGAAAAACAGAAAGTATTAAGTATCTTTTTTACTTTCGCGGCTAGCTGTTTGAATGTAAAGAATGATCAGAAAAACGGCGGGGACTAGCACAAACAGAATGCTGGCTACAAACCCCAGGTCATTAACCTGCATAGTCAGAAAGCCTCTCTTAGATTCCAGTCAACACTTTTAGGATACCATCATCACGGCTTGACCGAGTCATTAGTCATTTGTCATTAGTTAAAGATAAATGACTACTGGCAATTTTAATCGGGTTTTGTTACTACACTAACCGGGCCGTTCACTAAGGTTTGACAAGCAAGACGGTAATTTGCAGGCTTTTTCTTTAAAAAACGGTTCTCTACATCTGTAGGGGGCGAAAGATTTTCCTTTCCTTCAACGATCTCAACAATACAGGTGCCACACTGACCGTAGCCACCACAATTCATCATTTTTCCCCAAATTTTATAGATGCCAATCCCGTTTTCTAAGGCTTTTTGGCGCAGGTTGGCACCATTCGCAGCTATGACTTCTTTATTCTCTTTTACGAATTTGATGTTACCCATAGCTTATTCCTCGTTGACTGTTGCCTGAATGCTAAAACCGAATTTTTTACTTGACTTGGTGAAATGCTTTTTTTTATATTAGTTCACAAAATATTATAACAAAATATTAATAATTATAAATTTTTGAAAACTAAATTTTGGCAAAAATTAAGACAGGCAAGAGGCCTGTCTTTTCAAAAATATTATAGATTGATTAACTTACCTGAAACCCACGGCTGCTTGCCAAACAAAAGCCAACAGCAAGAAGAATAAGGGAATGAGTGGTAGAACATCTACCAAAGGGTCAAAAATTTGGAATGCTTCAGGCAATTTTGCTAATAATAGTGCTGTTTCCATTTTTGTTTAAATCCACCTATCCAACACAGCTTTCAGAATTGAGAAATATCTTAACATGCATTGGTCATTAGTCATTAGTCATTTGTTAGTGGTTAGTAGTTAGTGGTTGGTAGTTATTCTCCCACTCTTCCTAACTCCATTTCCTGAGGAATGAGCCACTTACCAAACTCTGCAACAAAGGTATTGTTCAATATTGCCTCTCGTATTCTTTGAGTAAAGCGAATCAATTCGGTGATATTGTGAATGCTCAATAAGGTATACGCCAAAATTTCTTGCGATCGCACTAAATGAGATATGTAAGCACGGGTGAAATTCTGACAAGTGTAGCAAGGACAAGTTTCATCTAAAGGCGTAAAATCTTCACGAAACTTAGCATTTTTTAAATTCCAGCGATCGCCCTGCACCATTGCTGTACCGTGTCTAGCCCAGCGAGTAGGAATCACGCAGTCAAATAAATCTACACCAGAGGCGATCGCAATTACCATTTCCTGATAAGTACCTACACCCATCAAATAACGCGGCTTATGGTGTGGTAGTAATGGTGCTGTCGCCTGCACAATCTTATGAATCAGTTCTGGTTCTTCACCCACACTCACGCCACCAATGGCATATCCCGGTAGATCCAAATTTGCCAACGCTTCCACCGCCTGACAACGCAAATCCAGATACACTCCACCCTGGACGATACCAAACAACGCTTGCTCCTCAGGGCGTTGATGGGCAGACTTACAGCGTAAAAGCCATCGATAAGTGCGTTCTGTGGCTGCTTCCACCTCTTGGCGGCTAGCTGTAGCAGGCGGACATTCATCAAAGGCCATAATCACATCCGCTCCTAGTGTATTCTGAATTTCGATGGACTTTTCTGGCGTCAACTTAATAATTTGACCATCGTGTGGCGATCGAAACGTCACACCCTCTTCAGAGATTTTACGCATTTCACTGAGGCTGAAGACCTGAAACCCACCAGAATCGGTGAGCATCGGCCCGTTCCAGCCCATAAATTTGTGCAGTCCTCCACCTCCAGCCACAATTGCTTCTCCTGGTTGCAAGTGCAGGTGATAGGTATTGGATAATATCATCTGTGCCCCTGTTTCTTTGAGTTGGGCAGGGGTGAGGGTTTTGACAGTTGCCAGTGTCCCCACCGGCATAAAACGAGGAGTTTCAACCGGGCCGTGAGGGGTAAAAAATACTCCAGCCCGTGCTTTCGTCTGGCTACAGGAAGCAAGACATTGGAAAGAAAAATTTGCGCTCAAGACTCTTTTGTTGGTTGTTGGTTGTTAGTTGTTAGTTGTTAGTTGTTGGTTGTTGGTTGTTAGTTGTTAGTTGTTTAGAGTTGATTTATAAAGTAAATCTTAAGTAGGGGAGCCAGTGCGTTGCGGGGGTTCCCCCCGTTGTAGCACGTGGCGTCACCTGGCGTTGTGTCACGGCTTTAGCCTGACGCACCATGT
>NZ_JACAEU010000197.1:0-7008 GCF_013388695.1 Fischerella sp. | reverse complement strand
TGGTGTCTTTGTGGTGAAAAAATAAATTTTATTTAACCACCAAGACACTAAGACACCAAGTCGAATCAGGAAAAATCAGGTAATGAAAGCATATTTTTCACCCACCTTGAAAGGGCTAGGTGAGCTTTACTTACCCTATTTGCTTAATGTATGGATATATGGTAGCCCTGGTAACTACCCAATAAGTTTCTTCAAGAAAGACAATTTGCTCTTAGTATAGGGAGCGTATCGCCATTTTAAATCCAGCCAAAAGGGATTGTGTAACACGCTTTTATAGTGAGAAAAGGTGTCAAAACTAGATTTACCGTGATAGCTACCGATACCGCTATCACCTACACCACCAAATGGTAGAGATGAAACACCGATCTGCATGACTGTTTCATTGATACATGCAGTTCCGGATGAAGTGGCTTGTAAAATTTGCTGTTGCAGGTTTTTGTTATTAGAAAATAAGTACAAAGCTAAGGGTTTTGGTTGAGAGTTGATTAGGGCGATCGCCTCTGATATATCTTTGTATTCAATCACAGGTAGAATGGGGCCAAAAATTTCATCCTGCATCACAGGATCTGCTAAGGAGATATTTCCAATTACTGTTGGAGCTATATAAAGTTCATCTCGGTTTGTTTCGCCACCAATGCAGGTTTCACCACTATTGAGAAGACTTGCTAACCTGTCAAAGTGTTTTTGATTAATAATTCTGCCATAATCAGGACTACTAGCAGGATTAGCATCATAAAATTCTTGAATACACTTTTTAATTTCAGATAATAAACTTGCTTTGATTTTGTGATTCACTAATAAATAATCAGGAGCAAGACAAGTTTGTCCGGCATTGATGAACTTACCCCAAGTAATCCGTCTGGCGGTATGTTCAATATGAATGTCAGTATCTACAATACAAGGATTTTTGCCACCTAATTCTAGAGTGACAGGTGTGAGATGTTTGGCTGCTGCTTCCATAATAATTTTGCCGACAGCAGTACCTCCAGTGAAGAAGATGTGGTCAAATTTTTCTGCTAGTAGTTTTTGACTAGTTTCTACACCTCCTTCTACGACTGTTATATATTCTGGCTGGAAATATTTAGCGATAATGTTGGCAACGAGACTAGAGGTATGCGGGGCAAGTTCTGAAGGTTTGAGGATGGCACAGTTTCCAGCAGCGATCGCTCCGATTAATGGTGAAATAGTTAACTGAAAGGGATAGTTCCAAGCACCAATAATTAAAACCACTCCTAGCGGTTCTGCATAAATTTGTGCTGAAGCAGGAAGTAATTGCCAAGGAACTTGTGCTTTTTTAGGTTTAGTCCAAACCTTAATATTTTTGAGACAATATTCAATTTCTTTGAATACCAATACAATTTCTGAAGAAAATGTTTCAAATTCCGGTTTATTTAAATCTGCTTTTAAAGCCTGATAAATTGCTGCTTCATTATCTTTGATGGCTTGTTGTAAAATTTTAAGCTGGTCAATACGAAAAGCAATATCTTTAGTTTTACCTGTGGAGAAAAAATCTCTTTGTTTACGAATAATATCAGCGATTGATAATTCAGTATTCATATTTTTGCTATCAGAAAATAAATTTAATTTGCATGAATATGGCGGGCAAGATGCCCGCCCCACAAGAAGTTAATGCACTTGGATTATACAAAATTAGATCTATTTTAGCTTAATTCATAATTTATAAATTTACTGCTTGACGGGTAGGCATACAATAAAAACACTGCCTTTACCTACTTCTGAATTCACTTCGATTGTACCTTTGTGTGCTTCAACAATTCGACGAGAAAGATACAGTCCTAAGCCACTTCCAGAACGCTTGTGGCTACCTTGGCGAAATCGTTCAAACAAGGTTGCTTGTTCTTCAGGAGGAATACCAGGGCCTGTATCCACTACCTTGATATTAATGTGGTCGTCGGCAGTGGTAGGCGCTATGAGGTGGATATCTACAGAACCTTTATCGGTAAATTTGATAGCATTACCGATCAGGTTTGTGAATAGGCGATGCAGTTCTAAGCGATCGCCCATCACCGTACTATTGGTTGAGTCCTCACCAAGATCTAGATTTATTGCCAGTCCCTTTGGTTCAGCTAGGGGAGTTAATTCATCTGCCACTTCTTTGAGTAATTGCCCTAGATTAACTGGTTGAAACGCTAAGGTTTTGCGTCCTGCTTCAAAGCGATAAACCTCCAGTAGGGTATTTACCATTGCCAGCAGGTTGGTGTTGCTACGGCCCATGATAGTAATAACTTCTTGCATTGGTGCTGATAAACTTCCCAATGCACCTTCTGAAAGAAGTGTCAGCATCCGTTCTGCTGCTACTAGGGGCGTACGTAAGTCGTGGGTGAGGCGAGAGACAAAATCTTCTCTTTGACGGGCGATTTCATCGCGTTCGTCGATACTGTGTTTGAGACGGAGAAGCGATCGCACTCGTGCTAGCAACTCGTCTACTGTTACTGGTTTACGGATAAAGTCATCAGCACCCAAGTCTAATCCTTGGGCAACATTCGGTGAATCGTGAGCAGTGATAAGTAAGATCGGGATAAATGGCAAACTCTGATTTTCCCTAATCTGCTTGGTTACTTCATAACCATCCATCCCTGGCATCATCAGATCCAGCAGTATTAAGTCAAAAGTCGCTTCGGCAATTTTTGCCAATGCACAAGCACCATTTTCTGCCGTAGTAACTGTATAGCCTTCTTCCTCCAATATGGTTTTGATTAAAAATACATTATCAGGAGAATCATCAACTACTAGGATTTTGTCTGAGTGAAGAGGTTGTGTAATCATTTGACAGTAGGTTTTTTAATAATAGTTAAGATATTTTAATTAAAAAATATTAGTATTAATTATATCTAAAATTTCCACTTCTATTTAATTTGTGAAAGTTGTAAACGGTAGAAACCCAACTTCTCAAAGAAGTCAGGTTTCTGAGATTTTCCCTTAAGCGATCGCACCGCACATTGGCGTAAGTCAAACAAATATCGCGATGTTGGTAACAAATGTCGTGATGTTGGTGACGACAGCTTTAATGTTGGTAACAAAAGCTTTAGGTGTGTGATGTGTGACAAACACTAAAGTGATAGTAAGCGATCGCATTCTCATATGACGCTAAAGTCAGCGATCGCACTGTTCACCCAAAATGAGCTTACCTTTTTCACCTGTTGAGAGTTTAGCCATGTTTACAGCTATGTAATGAAGATGCGATCGCACAAGCGTATTCAAGTGACACATTAAAACAAAAAGTAGCGCTGTGCCATTGGCAAAACCGTTGCAGGTTCACAAGTTAGCAACTCCCCATCTGCCCTCACTTCATAAGTTTCCGGATCTACTTCGATGCGCGGTAATGCATCATTTAGCTTCATATCCTGCTTACTCAACTGACGTGTTCCAGAAACCGCAACTGCTTGCTTGTGCAACCCTAACTGACTGGGAATTTCCCTTTCTAACGCTGCTTGCGAAACGAAAGTTAACGATGTGGCATTCTTAGCACCTGCAAAACTACCAAACATCGGGCGCATATGCACAGGTTGCGGCGTGGGAATACTAGCATTGGCATCGCCCATTTGTGACCATGCAATCATTCCACCTTTAATTACTATCTCCGGCTTAACGCCAAAAAACGCCGGACGCCACAAACACAAATCTGCTAGTTTTCCCTCTTCGACTGAACCCACATACAGAGAAATGCCGTGAGCGATCGCTGGATTAATCGTATACTTGGCAACATATCTTTTTGCCCGAAAGTTATCCACTCTTAGCCCCTCTCCTACAAGGAGAGGGGTTGGGGTGAGGTCTCCCCGTTGCACTTTCATTTTGTGCGCCGTCTGCCAGGTACGAATTATTACTTCTCCTACCCGTCCCATCGCCTGGGAATCGGAAGAAATCATACTAAATGCACCTAAATCGTGCAAAATGTCTTCAGCAGCGATAGTTTCCCGGCGAATGCGCGACTCAGCAAACGCCACATCTTCAGCAATTCCCGGATCGAGGTGATGGCAAACCATCAACATATCCAGGTGTTCATCTAAAGTGTTGACGGTGTAAGGACGTGTAGGGTTAGTGGATGATGGTAAGACGTTGGTTTCACCACAAACTTTGATAATATCCGGTGCGTGTCCGCCGCCTGCGCCTTCGGTGTGGTAAGTGTGGATGACACGCTTTTTGAAAGCGGCGATGGTATCTTCTACAAACCCAGCTTCATTGAGTGTATCAGTATGAATTGCCACCTGCACATCGTACTCATCGGCAACACTGAGACAGGTATCGATCGCTGCGGGTGTGGTTCCCCAATCTTCGTGTAGTTTTAATCCCATCGCGCCCGCCACGACTTGTTCCACCAGTCCTTGTGGTTGGCTAGTATTACCTTTACCCAAAAATCCCAGGTTGACGGGGAAAGCATCAGCCGCTTGCAGCATTCGATAAATATTCCACGGCCCGGGTGTACAAGTAGTAGCGTTTGTACCTGTGGCGGGGCCAGTACCACCGCCAATCATAGTGGTAATACCAGAAGCAATGGCTACTTCAATTTGTTGGGGGCAAATAAAATGAATGTGGGTGTCGATACCGCCAGCCGTAAGAATCATTCCTTCGCCAGCGACGGCTTCAGTACCAGGGCCAATAATAATATCTATATTGTTTTGAATATAAGGATTTCCAGCTTTACCAATTTTGAATATTTTGCCATCTTTAATGCCGATATCTGCTTTGACAATTCCCCACCAATCCAAAATCAAAGCATTAGTAATTACCATATCAACAGCACCAGCGGCGTTAGAAATGGGTGATTGGCCCATTCCGTCGCGAATGACTTTACCACCGCCGAATTTTACTTCATCACCGTAGGTGGTGAAGTCTTGTTCGACTTCAATAAATAATTCTGTATCTGCAAGGCGGATGCGATCGCCGACTGTGGGGCCATAGGTTTCCGCGTAAGCCCGGCGATCCATTCTATAACTCATGTTAACTCCTGAATATTTTTTAACGCAGAGGCACGCAAAGGAAAACGCACCAGGGACGCAGAGGGTTTTAGAGTTGTCCGTTAATTCTGCCGTTGAAACCGTAGACTTGACGTGTACCAGCTAAGGGGACGAGAGTCACTTCTTTTTCGTCGCCTGGTTCAAAGCGGATTGCTGTTCCAGCGGGGATATCGAGACGCATTCCTCGTGCTTGTTCTCTATCGAAGTTTAACGCGGCGTTGACTTCAAAAAAGTGAAAGTGAGAACCAATTTGTATGGGGCGATCGCCTGTATTTGACACTCGCAATTTTACAGTCAGACGCCCTATATTTAGTTCAATTTCTCCTGCTGGTGTAATTATTTCTCCTGGAATCATGGATAAATCCTATATAAAACTAATCACGAATTGGGTTATGCACTGTCACCAACTTCGTACCATCAGGAAAAGTCGCTTCCACTTGCACTTCATGCACCATTTCTGGCACACCTTCCATGACATCATCCCGCCTCAACAGCGTAGTACCATAACTCATCAATTCAGCTACAGTATGCCCATCTCTCGCACCCTCTAAGATAGCAGCAGAAATATAAGCAATGGCTTCTGGATAATTTAATTTCAAACCTCTTGCCTTACGTCTTTCTGCAAGCATTGCAGCAGTAAAAATCAGCAGTTTGTCTTTCTCTTGCGGCGTCAGTTGCATTTCCTAAACTCCCTTGGTGACTTGGTGAGTCCACTAAATCTGCCAAACTCTAGGTATGCAGTTACCACGATTTAAAAAAGACATACGTAATAACTGCCAAACACCGATAAACCAGTGTCTCACCTCAGCAGTAGAAGAGCCACGATATCTACACAAAAATCCATGTTCTAAACGAGAAACGCCTATTTGGTGATGGGGAATAGGTAATGGGGAATGGGGAATGGGAAATTGCCAAAGATTTCGGGCTTTTTCGACGATTTCTGATGAAACCTCTTGCCCAATATAGACCAAACTACCTACTACTGGTTGTCCTGCTAAGCCGTGGGGACTGTGGAAAATTTCTTCACTACCAGGAACCCATTGTCTATCTATCCACAAGGGTTTACCCTGCTGCCAAATTTCAGTATTACTGCGCCACTCTCCCTGCAAAAATTTCTCTCCCCTAGCACTGCGACCAAACCTAGTAATTTCCCAGCTGAAATAGCTAGCATTCGTAGCTAATTCTACTCGTATATCTTGTCGATACAAAGCACTGTTAAAGACTATTGTTTCTTGCGGTATCCACTCCAAACAAGCACCTGCATCAACTTTTATCTCGATAGTTTGTCTTGCAGTCATGCCATTACTGCGATATATCTTTCCAGCAGCAGCTGTTGTAATTAAGGCTTGTGCGTTGGGTTGGAGGTGGAGGTGATAAGAAAGGCGATCGCCTCCCACCACACCCCCAGCAGTGTGTAAAATTACGCTATGACAAACTTCCTGTCCCTCTGGATAAAAAGGGCGTTGCACTTTCAGCGGTGCTTGATTGCGATCAAAAATTAGCTGGGTTCCACCTTGGCGATGGGCATATACTAGATTAAGTTTGCCATGCCAGCCGTTTACGGATTTTGCTGTTGTTTGAGAGTTACACGATTGATTCACAAGTGAGATTATTGACTATTTTTTATGATTAAATATGAGCTTTTTTGGCTAATATGACATAATCATCTAGAGTATAATGTAACTGATTCTTCTGAGCTAGATACTTCTTAATCATTGGTCTCATATGTAATTGCTTAGGCAATTTATCTAGTGCAAATTTTCCGAATTCAGCACTTCCAAGTGGTGTTCTTAAACTTGTAGATGTAAGATATTTATAAGATACTAAATCCAATCCAAGCTCTGTAACAAATTTACTCACAAGCTTTTTTTCTTGATTGTGGTCTTCAACTTGGTAAGCATCGTAGATTTTGAATCAGGGTAAGAGCATCTCAATCAGGCTTGACACAAGGAATCAGAAGAATCTAAAGTGTTGCTAATGAAAAAACAATTGAGAACCTGAACCATATAATTGTTATCCATAGCAGTGCGTT
>NZ_JACAEU010000196.1:0-5562 GCF_013388695.1 Fischerella sp. | reverse complement strand
TGGTGTCTTTGTGGTGAAAAAGATCCGGACTGAAACCACCAAGACACTAAGACACTAAGAGTACTAGCACCAACTGTATTGCCCATTAACCTGTCAAAATCTTTATGGCAAACTACTAGGTAGGCCCAATCCACTTTGGGAAGATCGCGCTTCTATGTTGGAGAAGTCCGACTGCGGCAAGCTAGATTGTGAACCAAAAATCCCCCAACTTCAAGTATCTGCTTCCATTTTCCCGATCAATTACCATTGAGAAAATGAGAACAAAAATGGGCCGATTGCAGAAGCTGGGAATAGGGAAAATCATTCATCAGAAGAAGTAATACCATTTCTCGAAAAAATGACTACAAATACGCTTGGCTTGTAGTAAGCACAAAGCGTGCTTGCTACGAACCATGTATAGTTCTACTTTTGAGAAGTCATATAAAGACTAACAGGAAAAGACTTGAAAAGCTTTTTCCCTTTAACTATTCTCCTTTTGCCACAAGAGTACAAAAGTAACTTTTGCAAGAGGTATAGTGTGTACTGCTGTACCTTTATCTACCCTATCTTCTTATGGATCTAAAGTCTCTGATTCGTGATATACCAGATTTTCCTAAACCCGGAATTTTATTTCGGGATATCACTACACTGCTGCGGAATCCCGAGGGATTGCGCTATACCATTGACTTGTTTACACAAAAAATTCTGGATGCTGGACTGACAGCTGATTACGTGGTGGGCATGGAGTCGCGAGGTTTTATGTTTGGTACACCTCTGGCTTATCAATTAGGAGCAGGTTTTATTCCTGTTCGCAAGCCAGGTAAGCTACCAGCAGCAGTACATTCGATTGAATATGAACTAGAGTATGGTACAGATTGTCTAGAAGTACATCAAGACGCTTTGCACCCAGACAGCCGAGTTTTGATTGTAGACGACCTGATCGCTACGGGTGGAACTGCAAGCGCCACAGCGCAGTTAGTACAGAAAATTGGCTGCGAACTGGTAGGATTTGGGTTTATTATCGAGCTACAGGATTTGCAAGGGCGTAAAAATCTACCAGATGTGCCAATTGTCACTCTGGTCGAATACTAGTCATTGGTCATTAGTCATTAGTCATTGGCTAAGGACTAATGACTAAAGATAAAGGACAAAGGACTAATGACAAATGACTACTACGAGAATTTCCTTGGAGACAAGTCGGGATTGGCTGGTGAAGCTAGTCACGAGTGAGATGTTTCTTTATGTGATGAAGCGGGTATTGCAGGCGCTGTTGACTTTGTTGTTGGCGTCGGCTTTGTCATTTTTCATCATTCAACTTGCTCCCGGGGATTATGTAGACACGCTGCGGCAAAACCCCAAAATATCGCCTGAAAGAATTGAAGAACTCAAGCAGCAATTTGGTTTAGATCGATCTTGGCCGGAACAATATCTTCTGTGGTTGTGGCGGATCGTCACTAAGGGTGATTTTGGCACAAGTTTTGTTTATCAACGCTCGGTGGCGTCACTAATCTGGGAGAGAGTACCAGCAACTTTACTGTTGGCGATCGCTTCTTTGATTGTCACTTGGGCGATCGCTATTCCTTTAGGGATAGTTGCCGCCGTGAAACAAAATCGCCCCACTGACCGGATTTTGCAAGTAATTAGCTACGCTGGCCAAGGATTTCCCAGCTTCATCACAGCCCTAGTGCTGCTGATTTTTGCTCAAATGACTGCCCCTTTGTTTCCAGTGGGTGGCATGACTAGCATCAATCACGCCGAATTGACGTGGTTTGGCAAAATCCTTGATGTTGGCTGGCACATGATTTTACCCACCATCGCCTTAAGTATCACTAGCTTTGCTGGCTTACAGCGCATCACTCGCGGTGAATTGCTGGATGTACTGCGTCAAGATTACATCCAAACGGCTCGTGCGAAAGGATTACCAGAAAACCGGGTGATATACGTTCACGCTTTGCGTAATGCCATTAACCCCTTAATTACTTTGTTGGGTTTTGAGTTAGCTAGTTTATTAAGCGGTGCCTTCATTGCTGAATTTTTCTTCAACTGGCCTGGTTTGGGGAGATTGGCTTTGCAAGCAGTGCAAGCTCAAGATTTGTATTTACTGATGGCAAGTTTGGTAATGGGTGCGGTACTGCTCATAGTTGGTAACTTAATAGCAGATTTGCTGCTAAAGGTCGCCGATCCTCGCATCAGCCTGGGAAATCTAAATTAGTTCTTTGTTAGTAGTTAGTAGTTAGTAGATAGTAGTTGGCTATTAACTACTAACCACTATCTACCAACCACTAACCATTGACTATTAACTATGTTTTCTGAAGTTTATTACTTAGTGCGATCAAAAACTGACGGTAGTTATCTGACTGCTCGTCCGAATTCAGAAGGGCTGGGTTATCTGTTGGTGTTCCGCGAACACTTTGATGCCCTCAGCTACCTCAACACCCATGCTAGAGACTTAGCTAACCGTTTTGCTGTGGAATCTCTTCCTGGTTCACAGCTGGGAAGTTTGCTTAAGCGTTGGGGTTTTAGCGGTTTGGCTATCGTTTCCGATCCGTTAGTACCCAAAGTTGAATTTTTACAGCAAAGTTAGGCAAAGGGATAAGAATTAGGGATCTATTATTTCTATTTCAACCTATGCGATCGCCGAAGAAAAAAAATAAATATCCCCCTCACCTTCTGATTAACTTGGCTTGGGGGATATAAAGTTTCGTTGTCTATATAGTTTCAGTATAAATCTTGATGTCCCTATTATATAAATCCTGCTTAAATTTTGACTAGCTAAAAAGTTAAATTTTACAGTATTTTTACAGTTTCTTTATCCCTGCTTTATACCAACAAATTTTTTAACAATTCTTATATCATAACAGTATATAACTTACCCAGATTCTCAACCAGAGAAATACTGTAAAAAATATGAAATTCCGGATTGTCGCTGCTTTCACTTTATTAGCTTGTGTTGGATTTACAGAGCAGGCTTTTGGATTCAATCAACTAGACGTAGACCAACTGAAAGCATCAGGTGCTTGTCCTCGGTGCGATTTAAGTGGTGCTGATTTAACTAAAATTAATTTGACTGGAGCAAATTTGCGAGAAGCTAACCTCAAGGCGGCAATTTTATCTGGTGCTAATCTCGTAAATGCCGATCTTACAAGTGCAAATCTGGAAGGTGCTACATTAACTGGAGCAAATCTTGCTGGTGCTTCCTTGACAGGTGCGTATTTGAAAGGAGCATCCCTAGAAAATACAAATTTGAGTTTTGCTGGTTTTATTAGCGCTAATCTCGAAGGTGCTAACCTCAAGGGTGCTAGGGAGCAGTTTACCAATTATCGAGGCGCAAACTTCCGACTGACCATTTTGCCCAATGGTGTTATCTCTTCTAATAAACCCTATTGGTGGTCGTTACAGCGCTTGAATCCGAAACAATGTAATAAATTTGAGGGCGATATCAATGGCTCAACCTGTCATGGAGATTAACATCAGAATTTTAGACTCGCAGTCAGATACTTAGACTGGTGCAGTCTTTACATTTTAGAAAGAAAAACATTATGGGCTTAGAGATGTGCTGTGGTACATCTCTAAAAGGTTTGTTTTTAACAAGATTAAATCAAAATAGTATCAATTTAGAGTTATTTGTCGGTTAACACTTCTTTATTATTAAACAAAGTGTTTAAGATAATTGAACAATGCTTAGCCGTATTAAAGATTTAGCTGCAACATTAGCTCCCCGCTTAATAGAAATTCGCCGTCACATCCATTCTCACCCAGAATTGAGTGGTCAGGAGTATCAAACGGCTGCCTTCGTTGCAGGAGTTTTATCTTCTAGTGGACTTCATGTAGAAGAAGGAGTGGGTAAAACAGGCGTGATCGGAGAGCTACAAGGTGTTGGTGAAGATAACCGCATCTTAGCAATTCGTACTGATATGGATGCTTTGCCTATTCAAGAACGCACTTGTTTAGAGTTCGCCTCTCGTGCAGAAGGCATTATGCACGCTTGTGGTCATGATGTTCACACCACAGTGGGTTTAGGAACAGCAATGGTACTTTCTCAGATTGCAGAGGAGCTACCTGGAAAGGTACGATTTTTATTTCAGCCAGCAGAGGAAATTGCCCAAGGAGCTAGCTGGATGGTAGCAGATGGAGCAATGGAGCAGGTGAGTGGGATATTGGGTGTTCATGTTTTTCCTTCCATCCCCGCAGGTTCAATTGGCGTGCGTTACGGCGCATTGACAGCAGCGGCTGATGATTTAGAGATTATCATTCTCGGAGAATCAGGACATGGTGCTCGTCCCCATGAGGCCATAGATGCGATTTGGATAGCCTCGCAAGTGATTACTACACTACAACAGGCTATTAGCCGCACCCAGAATCCCTTGCGTCCTGTAGTGTTGAGCATAGGGAAAATTAATGGTGGTAGAGCGCCGAATGTGATTGCCGACAAGGTGCAGTTATTGGGAACAGTGCGATCGCTCCATCCCGAAACTCGTGCCAATTTACCAAACTGGATTGACCAAATCGTCGCTAGTGTCTGCAATTCCTATGGTGCAAAATATCAAGTAAATTATCGCCAGGGTGTACCCAGCGTGCAAAATGATTATGTCTTGACGCAGTTGTTGCAATCATCGGCAGAAGAAGCTTGGGGTAGCGATCGCGTGCAAGTCTTACCCGAACCCTCTCTTGGTGCGGAAGACTTTTCCGTTTATTTAGAACGCACACCTGGCTGCATGTTTCGCTTAGGTGTAGGCTACAGAGACAGAGTGATTAACTTCCCGTTGCACCATCCTCAATTTGAAGTCGATGAATCTGCTATTGTCACTGGAGTTGTCACAATGGCATATACTGCTTATAGATTTTGGCAACAAAATAATTGATGATATCAAATCCGGCTAATTCATGTTCATTAATAACCCTCACCCCCTACCCCTCTCCCAACTTGGGAGAGGGGTAGGGGGTGAGGGCAGATACGATAACTAATCCAACGGATTTGATATGATAAGTCCAAGATATTAAACAAAAACTCCCGACACATGTTTGTGTTGGGAGTTTTAAACCTAACCTAGCAAATAGCTTTAAGTATCTAAATTACACCCGATATTAAAACTAAGGTGTAAATTAGATAGACTATCGAGCTGCACTTTGTTGACCTATTCTCTCTTGAATTTTCTGCTTAGCAGCTTTGAATTGGGTAGCCAGTTGCTCGCTTTGGTCGCTGCTTAAGTTATTGCGAATAGTAGCGAACATAGTGCTTTCTTCTTGACGAATATGATCGCCAACAGCGTCCATAAGCTGTCTAACTTTATCTTTGAATTGAGATGAAGAGGGGTTAATAGCCTTAATTTCCTCTAGCATCCGCTTCATTTCAGCTTGCTCATCGTATAGTTCTTGAGTATCGCTTTCACCGTAGAAAGAACGTACTCTTGGGTAGACAACTTCTTCTTCAGCTTCAGCGTGAGCAGTTAAATCTTTATAAATTTGACCAAAAGAATGGGATACAAGCCCCGTCCTTCTAGGACGGCTTTTCTTGATTCCTAATGTACTCCTTCAAGACTTCTATTGGCGCACCCCCTACAGACACCGCAAAATAACTGGGAC
>NZ_JACAEU010000034.1:0-39995 GCF_013388695.1 Fischerella sp. | reverse complement strand
TGTACTTGTAGGCTTTTAACACTGTGCTTACCAAACTATATCTACTATGGTAAACTAAAGGCATACAAAAGTAAAGTCGCCCTAGAAGGGCGAGGTTTTAAACCCATTTTTCTGATAAATTCAATGTCGATGCCATCGCTAATCTTATATACAACGCGATCGCTGCCAATGTACCCAAGTGCGCGATATAGTTTGACACCTGGAAGTGTTGCCATCAGTTCGAGTGTGTGAAAGCCGTTTGCTTTAGCCTCGGCTTCGCATATGTGCAGTAATGCTCGGCCTACCCCCTGGCGTGCCCAGTTTGGATGCACGAAGAAAGCACGAATCTTTGCTGCTTCTTGGCGTGGATCGAGCATACTAGTTTCGCGCTGTGCATAGCGATCGCTACCGAATAGCGTTTTCCGCTTGCTCCATCCCCCACATCCAAGCTGCTTTTGTCAATCACTTTTACTGAACTGTTACCCTAGCACTTTCTTGTGGGTAGTATTCCTGTAAAAAATAGTAGCTGTGGTGTTCATTATTGGGAATCACTCCATTCACCACCTGTCCTATGACATTCTGACCAGATTTTTCCAAAAACTCTTTAGCAAACAAAGCATTAACAGAATCCACTACCTCCGGTCGAACTACCAACAAAACACCATCAGCCATTTGACCCAAAGTAGCAGCATCAGCAGCAACCGTTAATGAGGGAGCATCAATAATTACGAAATCGTAGGTAGTAGCAAAACTTTCAATCAACCCAGCCATTTTTTTGGAGTCAAGCAGAGAAGCTGGAGAGGGAGGCATTACGCCAGCAGTAAGAACATCCAAATTATTGATCGCGGTTTTGATTGCTGTCCTGACTTCTGCCTCCCCGACAATCACATTGCTAAGACCTTGATCGTTTGTCAATTCCCACATTTTATGTTGAATTGGACGGTGCAAATCTGCATCTACTAGTAAGATTTTACGCTCCATCTGTGCCATTACTGTAGCTAAATTAGCAGCTACCGTTGATTTACCTTCTTTGGGTACAGAACTGGTGACAACGATAACTTTTAACTCTTTATCGGCACTCATAAACCTCAGATTAGCCCGCAGCATCCGGTAGGCCTCACTGACGGGTGAGCAAGGAAAATCTCGAATCATAAGCCTTTGGCTATAAAACTCTGGTTCTTCTTTTTCGTGAATGGATTTTTTCGGCTTGCTAAAGGAAGGAATAAGCCCTAATACAGTCAGTCCTAGTAAATCCTTCGCCTCATCGACCGTTTTAATTGATTTATCTCTTGCTTCCAATAAATAAATAGTCGCCAAGGTTGCTAGAATGGCAATTAAGCTTGCACTCAAGTACATAGCTATAGGAGAAGAAATAGGTTCTTCAGGGACTATGGCTTTAGAGATGATGCTGGCATTACCTAAATTTTGATTTTCTGCTATGCGGCTTTCTTCTAGCTTTTGTAGCAAAAGTGAGTAGGTAGATTGCGCAGCTTGTACTTTACGTTCTAACTGGCGCTGCTGTTGTTCCAATCTCGGCAGATTGTTTAACCGTTGCTTGTACTCAGCTTGTAATTTAGATAAAGCAGCGGCTTGACTTGCTAAACCTAAACGGGTTGATTCTAATTCTACAAGCCTTGCAGAGAGTTGCTGTTGCAACTGTCCTAGCTGCAAGTTTTGATTTAATTGTGGTTGAGTTGTTCCTACAATCTGTTCGATCCGTTGTTGCTTTAGCCGGTTTAAAGATTTCAGTCTGTCTTTTAAATCTATGATTTGTGGATGATTTTCCTGTAAAACAATGCGCCTAGCTACCAGTTGTGACTCTAGCTGTTGGATTTCTCTGAGAATATCTTGTACCCCTGAAGTTTGGCTAAGGGAAGTCATAGTTACCGCTTGCTGGGAGTTCATACCCAATCTTTTACGGATTTCTTGAGACTGTGCTTCAGCATTGGCAAATTCAGATTGAGCTTCGCTAATTTGTTGTTGTAATTCTGCTATGACTTCTACTCCCCTTGTTGCTTCTTCTTGCAGGGAAACAACTTTGTACTTTTGTTTAAATTTGGCTAGTTCAGCTTCTGCTTGGCGAACTACAAACTCAGCATTTGGTAGTTGTTTTTGTATAAATTTGCGGGCAGTAGCAGCTTGCTTTCTATGATCGGATACGTTGTTTTCTAGATAGACAGTCATCAGAGTATTAACAACCTGCGCGGCTGTTGTTGGCTCAGTATCCCTGTAGGAAATTTGTAGAACATCGGCTCCTTTGACGTCTTTCACGGTAAGCCTTTTCAGAAATTCCTTGGTTTTCAAGGGTGTCTGTTGATTGTCTGTCAGGCTCAGTTGGTTGATAATTTCTTGCACAATTGGAGTAGAACGTATCACTTCTGCCTCTGTATAAAGAGGATTAGTTCTACTATCCTGCACCAGTGGTTCTAATCTTCCGATTTCCGTTCCTACTCCTGTAAGAACCGAAGTAGTATTTGTCCTTTGAAACCTTAGCTTTCCTTCTGCTAAATAAGCAGGTTTTTTTAAAAAAGAAAAAAACAGTACTGGAATCAGGAAAACAGGGAAAAAAGTGACTAAAGCAGGTATCCAACGGCGCTTCAGAATTAGCCAATATTTATCAAGTGAAAAGGCAGATTCTTGTACTTCCATAAAATTTTTTATTTTTGTCGATCGCTAAATTCAGTTAATATTGAATTAACAAAGTTTCTTTCTTGTAACGATTGATAAATTTTTGATGAAGTAAACTTATTGTTAAAGCACGAACAAATGATTTTGAGATTTACCACGATCGTAATGAACTGCTGTAATTGCATTAATAACTTGCTCTAAATCTTCGTTTGTGAGATTAGATCCAGAAGGTAAACAAAGACCACGTGCAAATAAATCTTCTGACACAGCACCGCCAACACACTCACAATCAGCAAACACAGGTTGGAGGTGCAACGGCTTCCACACCGGACGAGATTCAATTTGCTGTTTGGCAAGGGCAAGGCGGACTTGTTCTCGATCGGCACCAAAAGCCTGAGGATCTATTGTCAGACAAGTCAGCCAGCGAGTGGCTCTGCCAAAACAAGCTTCCGGCATAAATTCTATTCCTGGTAGCTTTCCTAAACCCTGCTGGTATATCTTAAAGTTGCGTCTTCTGGCTGCGACTCGCTCGCTCAAAACACGCAATTGACCCCGACCAATGCCTGCCAAAACGTTGCTGAGGCGATAGTTGTAGCCAATTTCCGAGTGTTGATAATGAGGAGCACGATCGCGTGCTTGGGTTGCTAAAAAACGAGCCTTGCTTACCAGCTGTTCGTCGTTGGCAACTAGCATTCCGCCGCCAGAGGTAGTAATAATTTTATTGCCGTTGAAAGAGTAAATGCCAATGCGTCCGAAAGTTCCGGGGGAACGTCCTTTATAGGTAGCTCCTAAAGATTCGGCTGCATCTTCAATTAAGGGGATTCCATAGCGATCGCAAGCTTCTAGAATCGGATCGATATCTGCGCTTTGACCATATAGGTGTACAAGCACAACTGCTTTCGGCAATTTGCCCATCCTGGCGCAGCGTTGGAACTTTCCCCACACCAAATCGGGATTCATGTTCCAAGAAGTGCGATCGCTATCAATAAATACTGGTTTGGCTCCCTGATAGACTATTGGGTTGGCGGTAGCCGCAAACGTCAGGGTAGAACAAAAAACTTCATCGCCACTTTCTATGCCAAGTAATCGCAAAGCCAAATGAATAGCCGCCGTGCCAGAACTTACAGCTGCTGCATGACCAGCACCAGTTGCTTGACAAAATTCTTGCTCAAAAGCATCTACGTGGGGACCGACAGGGGCAATCCAGTTAGTGTCAAAGGCTTCTTTGACAAATTCTAATTCGCGATCGCCCATATGGGGGGTTGAAAGAAGAATTGGCTTAGTCACTATTTGAATTAAACCAGAAATAATTTGTTTGAAAAGCTCCGAAGACCCCTCAAATTGAGTTGAGCCTATTGAGCAACACCTTTAATCATTCAGACATGTCTGCCTACTGCGGCGCTTCTCTAATCACCCGAGCAGGCATCCCTGCCACCGTGGTTCTTGGCGGAACATCCTTCATGGCGACTGACCCCGCACCGAGAGTAGCCCAAGCTCCAACGCGAACACCAGGAAATACAATGCTGCCCAGCGCCAAAAAGGCGCCTTCATCTGCTGATGCACCTCCCGCCAGATGAGACAGAGCCATATGTACATAATCTCCTACGCAACAGTCATGATCGACACTTGCCTTGGTATTAATAATCACGTGTGAACCAATTTGTGAATAAGGCTGAACTATTGCACCAGCGCAAACGACTGTACCTGCACCTAATGAAACTTCGGGGTGAACCCAAGCGAAGGGATGAACCACAGTTGCCCACTCAAGATCGAGCTGTTCTGCCACACGCTTCCGTACTTCGTTAGATCCTATACCAAGGATTGCATGAGAACAGCTTTGAGAGGTCAACTTACTTACCGGGCCAATTACAGGGATGTCAAAAATATAACTTCCCCACTTTTGCGGGTCATCGTCATAAAAACCTACTACCTGGTGTCCCGCAGCAATCAGCGTACTTGCTACCACTTTGGCATGACCTCCAGCTCCGATTACCGCTATTTTTTGGTTACTCATGTACCTCTTTCGCTTCCTGGCAACACAACAATCGAGCTAATTGGCAAAATACATAGCAATAGCGAAATCATCTATATAAAAAATTACACGGAAGCCACAATTAAATTTTCCACCTCAATGATGATTGTGCTAAGAGATAATCCTACACCAAACCCGGTAAGGCAGAGCCGACCGCCGATCCTATCTAATCCTTGGCTTAAAGCATAGCGACAGATAGCAATTGGTATAGATGCACCACTCGTATTACCTATTCCTTCTACAAATATGGGAACTTTTTCTTCACTCAGCTTTAATTTTTTGCGGATATAATCAACCATAAAAGTATTCGCTTGATGAAACAAAAATAAATCAATATCGTCTTTGTTTAAAGCACAACTTTTCAAAGCAAAATTGACGATTTCAGGCACTTCTTTGATTGAAAAGGAGAAGACGGCGGCTCCATCCATAGCCAGATCGTTATCGCTTCTGTAAGCTCCATCTTCTCTTAAGGTTGCTATTTGTGTCTCCTTTGTAGTTGGCATTCTCATGCCACCAGCAGGGACAATTAGCTTGTCATAATCATGGGCAATTGTTCGCCAGCAAGCTGTCAGTCCTTTACCTTTGGTGTCAAACTCTAAAAGACATGCAGCCGCCGCATCCCCAAACAACAAACGCTCAGTTTTATCTTTTGGATTCACCAATCTTGTCAGCGTATCTCCAATAGCAAGCACCCCGCACCTAATGTCACTACTTGCCAAGAGTTTTCCTAGAACAACGAGACCGTGTGTAAATCCTGCACAGCCAGCATTTATATCTAGCGTAAAGATACCTGGCTCCAGTCCCAGCCGATGACACAATATGAAAGAATTTCCCGGAATTGGATAGTCTGGAGTCTGAGTGATAGATATAAGACAGTCCACATCTTCTCTTCTTGTACCTGTAGCTTCAAACAGACCCTCTACAGCCTGATGCATCAAATCCAGTGCTGTTACCCCCACTTGTGCGACTCTTCTGTTGTGAATGCCGATTGTTTGGCTGACCCGTTCTATTTCCTGATGACCTAATAAGCCAGACAATTCACTATTGCTTTCAATCTTTTGAGGAATAGCGACTGCTATTCCCCGCATACTTATATGTGGAATTACCGTTTTGCTCATAGCTTCTGCATTACTTTAGAACGGATTTTCTTGTAACGATGATTGTGATGTTCGCTCTTATTAAAATAGACTTTTACCGGGATTTTATAGCTTTGCAACCTCTGTTTACAATACGATTGAATGAGTTTTCTCATTTTTCGTTCATCAATTGATCTATCTAAAGGCTTAACTACAGCAACAACTACATTTCCTGTAATGACATTGGGTTCCCCAAATACTGTTACCTCCTCGATTTCAGGCATCTGAACTAAGACATCCTCTACTTCTTGTGGAAAGACTTTTAATCCTCCTACTACAATAATCTCTGATTGTCTGCCAAGTATCTTGACGTAGTCCCCTTTCCTTTCGACGACATCACCTGTATTCATCCAACCTTGATCGTCAAACGGAGATGGTGCATTCAAATAACCAACCATAGCTGAGTTGGTTTTTATCCATAAAACATTGTCTACTATTTTCACCTGGTAATCTTCTCCACCGAGGCTCACCCATTTACTGTCAGAACTTTCACTTTTGCTGGACAATATTCCTAGTTCTGATAGTCCATAGGTCTGCTTTAACCTTACACCAGGAAAAGCATTAGCCAGAGCGAGTAATGTACTTTCAGGCATTACTTCTGTGCCATAGCTGATTATTTTCAAAGAACTTAAATCATACTCTTTGTAAGCTTCTGACATTAAAAGTAGGTTCAAAAAAGTAGGGGAAACTGGTAACAACTCAATTTGATAGCTTTCTATTAAGCGGCAGATGGTTTCTGGTCTCCTATCATCGTTTGTCACAGTTGTTCCACCATTGGATAGTTGGTACAACAACGTGTTGATTCCTCCGATGTGATCCAGCGCTAAAAACGCCAATGTGGTTAAAGCCTTTTTCCCCCTAACGTATTTAGATAGCAACCTTTCACAATCGTGCAGCATCCCTTTTGGGGTTCCCGTAGAACCAGAAGAAAATAAGACAATTCCAGGTGATTGTCGTTGCATAAATTCAGTCAAAACTGCATTCCCTACGCTGGTTTTGAGGTCTTCAATCACCAATCTTTCGCGATCGGCAATTGACAGAATGTAGTGAACATCTGCTATATCAAAATATCTTTTTTGTTCTTCCTTATTACTTCCACCTAAAGGCACCAAGATATTCTTTAACTGTATGAGTGCAAAAAACAAAGCTATAATCTCAGGAGAATAATCTCCTCGAAAACCTACGATAGATTTTTCTATACCTTCATCAGCTAAAATATTAGACCAGTACTTTATTCGATCTAAAAGCCAAGTGTAACTATAGTTCTGCTCATTCCAGATTAAGGCAGTTTTGTCACCATAATCCCCAAAATCAGACAAAAATCTCTCAAGGCTATTCATGAAACACCTCCAAGGTAAATAACCTGACCTGTAATGTAGTCACTCGCCTCACTAGCAAAGAAATCAACAACATTTTCCACATCTCGAAACTCACCTAAACGGCTTAAAGGCATCTGCTTAACAAGGTTTTGGATTTTCTCCTCAGGCACTTTCGCAATCAAATCAGTCATGATTGGTGAAGGTCCAATGACATTGACTGTAATTCCATATCTAGCGACCTCTCGAGCAAAAATTTTGGAAAATTCTTCGATAGCCGCCTTACTCGATGCATAGATTGCTTCACCTTCAATATGCATAGGAACAGCGACAGAACTAAAATTGATGATTCTGCCGTATTTCTCCTTCATCATCAGCTTGACACTTTCCCGCGACATATTGAAAACGCCAAGCATATTTATATCAAGTATTTTTTTAGCGCTAGTCTCTGGCATCAGAATGCAAGGATTCATAGAGGCTATCCCGGCATTGTTAATAAGTATATCCAGGCGTCTAAACTTTTTTCTTACTTCTTGCAAGACCCGTGTTACATCTTCGATGTTAGTCACATCGCCTTGATAATGGTAGTATCTCTCATGCCTCAAAAAAGATTCAGAACGAGCGAAACCACAAACAATAGCCTGTTTCTCCAAAAAACATTTTGCCAGATAAAAACCAATGCCTTTAGTGGTTCCTGTAATTAAAACAATGCGGTCTTGATAAAGACTATTCTTAACATGGTTCATTTCAGAGCACCTACTATATAATCTGCCAGCGTACCAATAGATCTAAAAGGACTTTTACTCTGGGACATAGTATGCTCATTGGCAAGGGTGATATCAACATTAAAGGTATCTGAAACTCCTGCCTCTACAAGTACAATAATGTTAACAACATGCATAGAATCAAAAGGTGAGTTACCTCCTAAAATTCTTGTTTCCTCACATATATCTTGAGGCAAAGGAATATCTGATTCCTCTCCAACTTCCCTGAATGCTCTTTCGATTATTTCGAGAACTTCTATTCTATTTAGGTTTGACACTGCATTCTCCTTTAGGCAACAAAATACTTATCCGAACCGTCTTGGATGAATTTTTCTTGGTGTCTTTGTGTCTTAGTGGTGAAAAAAACATTTTTGAAACACAAAGACACTAAGACACAAAGAAGAAAATAGTCTTGTTTACTCTATCCGATGCTGCTTTCGAGTTGATTTGTCTCCTCGTTCATGACAAAGGCAAGATTAATGAGATCTCCTATCGTCTTACTCTCAACTAAAGCATTGGATGAAATGACTCGATTGGCGTAAGTATCGATGGCAGAGATTACTGATAGTCTGGCGACTGAGTCCCAAGCTTCTCCCAATTCTTCTAATACTGTGTCTTCGGTAATGTTCTCACTGCTAATATCCATAGCATCACATAAAATTTCAAGCAGTTCTTTACGATTTATCATGTTTTCCTCTTTGCTAGCTTATATTCTTGTAACGCTTTTTTGAAAATTTACTGAGTTCTGTGAATTAGATAGCAAATAAACGATCGGCGGCTATTGAATTGATTTTCAATTCCTCATTACTGATGTTGTGAAACTGTTGCAATATCAATTGCAATGTCAATAAACATTACAATCACATCTATCGCTTGATGCTCAATCCTACTTTTACAAGGCTGATCGTGGACACTATCTAGGAGTTCACAAAATGATTTCCAGGGAACGACCTCATTCAATCGTTTGAGTATTTCTTTTTGGTTCTCTTGATTTTGTGGTGATAAGTAGATTTGATGAATTATGGAACTCTTATGGCGCAGGGCTTCTGGATCGATAATTGATAGGAAGCTAACAGTAACCCCCACCTTTTCCACCGAAAGTACAAGAGAAACCTCCTTTTTTTTAATCAACTTTGTCATAGCACTTTTCAACATTGCAAAAAACTTGCTAATGACCCATTCCTACCTCGCCCAGAAATAACCATACATTCCATCAGCTCCAGATCCATAGATTTAGCTGGTTCAAATCATCTAAACGATCTCGCGTACAAGCATGAATGCTTCTGCCGCTGGTAGGCTCACGGTGGCGCCACGCAGCCTGGCTAAGGCTTCAATAACCTGTAAAGAGCGAGGATGGGGTGGTTGTTTGAGCTGACTCTGATAGCAGTTCATTGCTTTGAGCTTGTAGTCCAAATAGTCTGTGATGTCTACAAAGACCGTAGGGATAAACGCTGAATCCCCAAAAGGGTCTGACCATTCTGTCTCTGAAAGGGTTTCATAACAGAGGATCTGGTTCACAGAGCAACCATTGATAGGACGAGCAGCTACCAATGCTGCCTGGTACACAACTTGATGGTCGGCGTGAATATCACCTCGATGAGGTAAGTAAAGAATATTGGGGCAAACAGAACGAATAACCTCGCCAATAGCATCAGCTAATTTGTATCCGGGGATAGTATCTAGTTTTGGAGCTGGAAAATCCAGGAAATGAATACCAGATACTTTCAATAGAGTATGCGCTGCCCGTAACTCTTCGCGACCTTTTTCCACAGCTTCCCATGAATAAATATCTGGAGCACCACGGGTTACTACTAAAACATGTACTTCATCGCCCTGAACTGTATGGCGTGCAATGGTGCCGCCGCAGCCGAGGACTTCATCATCCGGATGAGGCGCAACAACCAATACTTTACTCTTCATAGCCTCACTGTAATTAGGGTTGTTTGAATGGGAGATTAGGGGTCAGAAATCTTTTGCTCAGCTAGGTGCTAGAAACATCTTGGTTTCTGGGCCCCAGCAGAATAGGGTATCTAGGATAGACAGGTAGGGAATGAAGCCTAGTTCTGGGAACAGCTGTTTGTAAGTCGGAAAGTCAAATTCCTGCCACAGGATCTTGACTTCTGCCGCATCAAATGCCTCTAAATCCATATATCGCCTGCCACCAGAACCAGACAGATAGGTATCTGCTCCAACCGCTTTGCAAGCATTAATTAACAGTTCGCTCTTGCTACCTTCTACATTCAGTGTGGATAGATTAACAATTGGAACTTTAATTTGCAACTGATCCATCACCCACTGGATCAGAGTCATGTCTAGGTCGCAGAGGTAAGTCCACTCGCGATTCAGAATGTCTTGGAGTTCAGGTGCATAGCGATCGAAATAGGGAGCTTTGGAGTAGTTAGTAATAATGCTGCCCCATTGTTTCTGAACCCAGGGTTGTTCCAGATTTATCAGCATTTCGTTGATGCGTTCTTCGTCGCGGGTGCAGTGACAAACAGGAACTGTCAGCCATTGTTCACCCTGTTTGGTTTTGATTTTGCTGCGATTTTGAACTCCCCGACGCTGGAATTGGACATTGTCCATTGCTACAAAGATGTCGCAGCCTGCCAGTTTGTGGAAAAAGCCTAGGTAGGGCAAATATTGGGGTTGGTGAATTGCTGCAATGACCATAATGGAGGACAAACAGTGGGTAGAAGGGAGGATTAGTCTGAAGTTTGAGAAGAGGGAGCTTTTGCGTACACTCCTTCCTTGCGAAGCACGACCGGAATTGTACGTGCCAAAATCAATAGATCGATCCAGAAGTTCCAGCGATCGACATACCAGAGATCGAGTTCAATTCTTTGTTCACGAGTGTTGTCCAAGCCGCCATTGACTGCTTCCCAGGCAGTAATGCCGGGAGAGACCAATAGACGGCGTTTCTGGCGATCGCTATATTTGGGCAATTCCAGGGGCAATAGGGGGCGGGGCCCCACCAAACTCATGTCGCCCTTGAGAACGTTGAATAGTTGGGGTAGTTCATCCAGATGGTATTCGCGTAAGAATTTACCAACCGGGGTGATGCGCGGATCGCCTTTGAAGGTATTCAGCCCGGCGCCGATATTGACGGCACCATCAACCATTGTTCGGAACTTGTAAATTGTAAACGTGGTGCCCAATTTGCCCAGCCGCTCCTGGCGGAACAAAATGGGGCCGGGGGAACTGAGCCTGACTAACAAGGCGATTGCAAGGAAAACAGGCAATAGGATAAGAATCGCTATGCTGGCGATCGCAACATCCAACAGGCGTTTGAGCACCAATTGCACTTGCATGCCTTTCCGTTGTTTAAGATAAGCTTGCTCAACTTCTTTCAATTTGTCTGCTATTCGCACTTCAGTAAACATCTGCTCACCCTGGTACTGCAAATTACATTTATCGCTGAAAACTAATACCTTAATGAACTTTGATTGTTCTATAGAATTCCTATTTAATTTTTGAAAAAGCGACCTACTTCTGAAGTTTCAAAAAATCAAAGATGGTATTGCCAAGAAATCACTAGACTTGTCCAAAAATTTGCAAAGCACTCTGAGTCTGGCTTTGCACAACGTTAACATTTAGCCAGAACTAACGTAATCATCAAGGTTAGACATCGTTGCCGATCGCAACTATCTGTAAAAATGTTGATAGCTAATTCATAAAAATCAAACCGAATTCCTATAGATGAATCTCTCTATCACCTAATTTGTCCAACTTTTTTGTTTCTTGTTCATCAAGTGTCATTTGTAGCTATCAAGCTGCAAATAATTCCTCTATAAAATCCGCATATTTTTCATATATTTTCTTCCCATCCATATTGGTTTTTGCGTATTCCAGACACCTTTTTCCCATTTCATTTAATAGATGGCGGTTTTCGTTTAAGTAAAGCAGAGCATTTGCTAAAGAATCTGCATTTTCCGCTTCATACTGTAGTCCTAGCTTAAATTCTTGCAAATCTTGTTCAAACATCCCTCTTAAAGAAGAGATGACTGGAAGACCCAAGAAAAGATACTCAAATGTCTTATTGACTGTATTTGGTGGAAAGGCTGCAACATAGGGTACCAAACCTATATCTGATTTAAGTAGTATGGGAAGGGCGCTATCAAAGGGGATGCGGCCTGTAAAAGTAACGTTTGTCAAACCTAGATCCTCTGCAAGTTTCCTTACCGAACTGTAGGTTGGTCCATCTCCAATCAGAATAAATTGAATATTTTTATTGGCACAGATATCTGCAGAGCGAACTACGGTTTCTAAATCATAAGAGTAGCCAAAGGTACCTATGTAAGAGGCGATGATAGAACTGGATTTGTTTGGCGGTTCTTTCTCTGGGATCTGAACTTCCTGAGTATCAAACCCCAAAGTAAATGATGCTTGTGTAAGCGGATTTTGATGGTTGCGAAAACTTGCTAAATAATCTAAAGATTCTGGAGAGATTGCAACTAGCCCAGAAGCGAGATTGGCAGCTATTTTCACATCTTGTCTGAAAGACGTGAGTAGAAGGCTACTCAGAAACTTTCTGATCGATTTAGGAAAAAAAGACTCAAGATCTCTCGGCCAGGGATCTTGCATATCCACCAGCCCTAATATACCCGTTTCAGCACAAAATTCCATAGCAACACGAGCTGACTCAGTGGGAGGAATACTTGCCACAACTAGATGAATAGGTTCCGATACGTGCAATGACTTGAGAGAATCTAAAACTCCACGTGCGTAAGCTCGATGGTTAATAATACGACGCAGAGAAACATTTCTATAATACGGAGGTACATGAACAAATACTGCTCGCAAATCCTGGTTCCGATCGGATGTTGGCTGTTTCCTGTATTGCTTAGTAACATGTAAAAAATCACTAGTAATCCAGCTGACTCGATGACCTCTCAGAGCCAGTTCAGCAGCTAACATGCTATATCGATAGCGTCGATTACTTTCCCAAGGCAGAAAATCGTACGGATTAACAATTACAACATGCATTTTCCTTACCTGAATCTAATAACTTCATATACTCCTTAAGCAACTGTGAAGCGATCCGATCCCAAGCATATTTCTCTTCAACTAATCTCCGTGCAGCTTGTCCCCTGATCGGAAGATGAGGGCGTTCTGCGAGAACCCTGCGTATACCGCTTGCGATCGCTGATGGCTGTGCTTCAACTGCCCATCCAGCCCCAGCGGCAGCTACCTCTGCTGCAACATTAGTACCTGGTGTGAGAAGACAAGGCACTCCGAAACACAGAGCTTCTAGGACTGCTACGGGATGTCCTTCATAACGCGAGGTATGCAGAAATAAGTCTGCACCCTGGAGAACCGCTTGTTTAGCTTTCCCCCAAACAGGATCTTGCAGACTCACAATATCCTGAATTTGATAAGCCTTTACGATCTGCTCAAGCCTGGTCTTACTCCCCGTTACGCCAGCTACATCAGGGCCATATAAACCGATCTTAACTTTCGCATCTCTCAAATCTTCTTGAATCATTGCACAGGCTTCTAACAAAAGGTCTAAACCTTTATGATTGATATCTAAACGTCCTAAAAAGACAAACTCTAATTCCGTCTTCTTTCCAGGGTTTGCCAACGCTTCAACTGGTGGTATATCTACTCCATTCCCCACCACAAAAACTGGACGATTCCATGCTTTTACATCAGCAGCTTCCTGCTCTGTTAAACAGTGTAATGCCATAGCATGGCGCACCATCCACTTAAAAAATGCAATATTTCCAGCCATTTTTTTCCATCTTTTTACCTGCTGCGCTCCCTTTGTCATTCCACCTCGAGGACAAATTATATAGGGAATTTTCCTGTGGAAGGCTTCGTAGATGAGCAGAGCATGCACTGGTATGTAAGTACTGTGAAAAACAAGTAGATCGGGTTGATTTAAAGGTTCTGGTAATGCTGCAATTGTATTATGTAAGGGAAGATCTTTTATAGAAATGACTTGGTATGGTTCTGGTTTACTATAACGACCAGACCATGTGGTTGTTAATAGTCCGGTTTTCACTCCTACCTGATGAAGTGCCTTAGTTAAGGAAGGTACAGAAACTGTTAATCCGGCAATGTTTTTATCTGTAATTGGTGCAATATTCAGTACAATAGTCGGTCTTTCTCTTCTTCGATCAAAGCTATCCATCTCGGCTGTTTCCTCCTTACTTAATAGCTTGATTTATTTAATCGTCTCAGTCTCTAACTCAATTTTGAGATAATTCATAGATATGGACATCTTTAGGTTTGAGCGAACCAGTTAGTTTTCCACTTTTCAAGACCATGCCAGACGGACGATTGTGAAATAGTGGTTTTAATGAGCCTGTTACCTTTGCAGGAATTGTAATGGAAACTTTTGTTGTTTCTGTGAGGGAGGTATTGAGGATAACTACATAAACACTACTGCCATACGTCCACTGTCCAGCCAACACATTATCAATTTGAGTATCTATCTTTCTTAAGGAACCGCTTAACAATATTGGTCTAAGCTTGTTGATTTCGGGAACCAGAGATTTTGCCATATTCCAGACTTCTGGCTCTTCCCTTATATAGTTTTCTTCATCGAGGTAAGTGTAGAGGATAATTCCTTTAACGCCAGCCAGCAATGCTTGGTAAGTCATGTTGTAAACCTCTGCAGCTGTTGGCCAGCGATCTCCTTGCCAGCTAAAGGTTTGCAAATTTGCAATCAGCAGGCGATCGCGCTCATCTGACACAGGTCGGACAGAGTTCAAAACATTATTAACCTCACCGAACAAATCAGGTCGTTTTTTTCGGATCGGATAAATCTGACAGCCAATTAGGTCAGCAACATGAGCATAATCTGGTAATTTCTTCGGTTCGCCAACACTGGCGTAAGTAAAATGTTCAGGATCGTGAGTTTTGACTTGTCTGTGAAAGTCAAATATTTTGACATTGCTGGCTCTACCAGGAACACCTACATCGTCAGCAATAAACCAACCCAAAACAGCCGATTTATCTTTAAATTGATCTACAACAGCAAAAGGGGAGTTAGTATCCTCAAGATCGGTGATAACATAAACACCAAGTCGCTTTGCATCGTCAAGAAATTGATTGTAGTCATCTAGTTTATCCCAAAAAAGAACTAAGGTATTGAATCCTGCATCAGCAATTTCATGCAGTGCCTTTGTTCGATGGGTAGGAGTCAAGGAATTGTAGTAGTAATAATAAAAGCCAAAAGGAAAAAATGGCTTACCATCAACTATAATATTACTCTTAGAAAAGGGTTTATTTTCATCAGTATGTAGGGTGTTATTAGTTAAAAATAATAAAGTAAAATAGACGGAAAGTGAAACAAAGAAAATAAATAAAAGCAACATCCATTTGTGAAGCCTCCTACTAAATAACTGACTGATTATTTTTTTCTTGATATTAGCCATATACTCAAATTTAGCTCTACTGTTCTGATTAACTAAGAACATATTTAAAAACTTAGGTACTGCTTTTATAGCAGATGATGATTTTCTGAAAACTTTACCTGGGAATATTTTCAAATGTTCTACTCCAAATAGATTGGAAAAGTTATCGTGACTAAGCCTCAGGTGTCATCACACATTAACAATTGCAAAGGTGATGAGATTGTGCCCTTATGAACAATTAGCTTGACTTCTCCCCCGTAAGGCAATTGCTACAGAACAAAGGTAAAAACCTATGAAATGTCCTAAAGCGGGGACAGGATAAAAATTTTCTTGTGTTAGTGATGTCAGCAAAAAAGTAACAGTTACCCAAAAGATTGATTTTATCCCCGATTCACATCTATACAAAAAGATAAGTATTTGAGCAAATAGAATTCCAAAGCAAAGTAATCCAACTATGCCAGTTTCTAGAATGATGTGCAAAAAAAGCATGTGAGCATTATCACCGGAATCTACTGCGCTCCCAAAACCCGTTCCCAAAAACCATCGACTGGGATCTTCATCTAAGAAATCAATCCGTTCCTGCCAAATTTCATCTCGACCACTCAAGTTTTCAGAATTATTTGCGTTCAATAATGTTTTTTGACGGTCAAAAATCGAATCTTCATCTGGATTGTAATTCTCTTGATTGAATAGCGAAATCATCATTTGTCCAAACATTATTGCAGGAATACTTCCCAAAACTGAAGTTACGAGTATCATTACTGCATAAGTTGGTTTTTTGAACCAATATATCGTTGCAAATGCTAGCATTCCTGCCAAACCAGCTCGTGACCCAGTTAAAAAAGAGGCCAAGATAGATAGAAATAGAAATATATTATCGGATATCTCTTTTTGAGCAAAGGTTAAGTGTATTCTCAGACTCACGATCATCAGAACCTGAATTCCTCCATAGGCATGGTTGTAACCTATGGTTCCCCAGCCATCCCCAAAGCGTTCGGGAATATACCTGCTCCAGGGACCAGCCACATCCGGACTTTGAGGTAAATGTGCTGTCAGTGTTGCTAGGGGTAGAATCGAAAAAAATGTCAGTATAATTCCCAGACAAACGAATACTAAAACAAAATCAATAATACGTCTTAAAATATTTATGCGTTCTGGTGTGAGAGGAATATGTGCAGTTATCCAAAAGATACTAATAAACTCTACCAATCGATAGATTTGGAAAATACCAAACTTAATGCCTGAGGCATCCTTGTCAACCCAAGCTAAATATGATGTGTATGACAATATACTTCCATAAAGAACAAGTACAAGAATCAAAAATATCCTTTTATTAGCATGTGATGCCGGCGAAACACACCGAAAATTGAGCAAAAACATTAATACAAGCAGACCAACCGCGAAGTCCGATAAATTAGGCCATATAGCCCATGTACCAATAGGTAAAAGAGGAATCGTAAAGCTTTGGGAAAGTAAGTAGAAACATAGAGCAAAAAATAATCCCTTCGTGCGTCGCAGCGTTAATGGTGAAGCAACAGCATAATTTTTCTGCTCCAGAGATTTAGGGTTTGTTTTGAATTGCATAGGTAGATTTTTCAAGGTAAAGCTTCTCCAATTCCTTACAGCCAGCCTGAATATTAAATGGACTTTGTTGAATTTGCATGATGGCTTTTGCTTGATTATTTTCTGACTTAACCTGCTGCATAGCTAAGATTGCTTCAGCCCATATGGAAGCTGATTTTGATAGTGAGAGTTGCCGCATCAGGGGCTTGACTACCTTGACTTCTTCTGTAATGACATCTGAGAATAGGCAGGGTAGTCCTGCCGCCTGTGCTTCCAGCAAAACTAAGGGTAGCCCTTCGTGGAGGGACGGCAAGAGGAATACATCCATAACACTCCCCATCAGTTGGGGTACGTCAGGTCGGACACCTGCAAAGATAACATGGTCAACCAGCCCCACCTTTTGCACCTTAGCCTCGATTTCTGGGCGTAGTAGACCGTCACCCACCAGCAAAAGCCGCATTTTCGGTTCTCGCTGGACACACTCTACCGCGATGTCCACCAAAAACTGATGATTCTTTTGTTGATCAAATTTGCCAACATGACCAATAACAAAAGCATCTTCAGGAATTTTGAATTCAGCGCGGACAACAGCTGCATCAACGGACTGCTGAAATGGAGTTGGGTCAATGCCACAGTAAAAAACCTGCCAACGGGGGTCTGTTTTCCAAGCAGAACCAAACAAGTCTGTTGTTGCTTGGTAACTGCATCCCAGACCCATAGTTGCATTTTGGGAAATCCACCTTTTTGTTATGTTGTAATACAAGCTTCGATACAATCCGGTTTTTGCTTTCTGCGCGGAAGTGTCGTTGTGGCTGTGAGCTATGCGGCAAGGCACGCCTGCCTGCCGTGCTAACCTCAGAATATAGCCGCTAAAGTGATGGAGATGGCTGTGAACGACATCATAAGGCCCGTACTCGTGTAGGATTTGCTTAAAGTTGGTAGCATAGCTCCAAAGATTCCAGCGATGTAGGGGACAGGGGATAATTTGACTACCAAGAGCGCGGATTTCCTCGTCGTAAGCGAAAGGATCTGTCGTATGAACCAAAAAGTCCATCCGCAATCGATCTCGGTCAATATGTCGCAAGACATGCATAAGCCAGGTTTCGGCACCTCCACGAACCATCCCACTAACAACATGAAGGATATGGATAGTCCGCCGATCAACCGGTGTCATCGTTGACTCTCTTTCAAACTTTCTGGTTTGAACCACTCTAGATAGCTTGATTTCAGATTGCATAGATTTAATTTCTAAGTTCTAAGATGGAAACTACTTCTTTGCGTTCGGGAATTTTATAGAGTGCATGAACGATGACTGCCAAACTGAAAACTATTTGGACAATAGCTGAAAGAACTAGCGCGATCGCAGCTGCTTGCAGTCCTCTAGTTGGAATTAACCACAGACAAGTTACAGCTGACATCCCCGTAGCTGAAGCAAACAAAGGAATTTGAATACGGAAGTACCTGGCTGCTGTCATGCCATAACCTAGGAAAGAAGCAACATAACCGATGCCAGCAGCAACCATCAGCCACACGAATAAATCCGCCTGTTGAGCAAATTCAGGCTTGTACAGAAGGGTTAGTAGCTCCCGACCTCCAATCAGAGCTACTAGAACAGCTACACCACCTAGTACGGCACCTATACCTGCCAACTTGACGAGCAGGGTGCTAAAAGCTTTGCGATCCCCCGTCGCGTAGTATTTCGCCAGACGCGGACTGGCTGATTGCCCTAGTGCAAGCACCACCATGTTCCCTGCCACCATCAGGTAAGCCATAGCAGCAAAGATGCCGAGTTGTTGCTCACCCAGGTATCTGGCGATGATGTATCGAGGGATACTATCGTTAAGCGAAATCAGCATCATTACCAAACCCATAGGCAGAGCTAGCCATACCAGTCTTGAGAGGGTTTTAAGGTTCCACCGAGGGTGTAATGCCCCTCTCTCGGATGTACCGTTGTTGAGGATGAATATGCTACTGCGAATGTCGTAACCAACAAGCACCGCAGCCCAGGCCAAGATCAACCCCAGTACCCCCCCTACCAGATGGTGTGATATGTAGATTCCCATACCAAGTAACAGCAGGGATAATGGTCCTTTAATCATCAGCGACATCGCCATTCGATCCATCCGTTCGTGCTGCTGAATTAGCCCGTAATACACATCGCTAATAGACTCGAATGCCTTTGCTAAACCGACTAGCAAAATCACTAGCGATGTCTCCCACTGGTATCCAGATATCAGAGTAATCGTTGCAATTGCTATCAGTGCTAGTGTCGTACTCAGCAGCCTCAGCCCCAGGTAATCGCTAAACAGATACTGCTTTTTGGCGTCTGTTGCCTGGATGGCTCGTAGTTGCAAATTTGTCAACATAATTACGGGTGCTGTGACAGCCAATCCCAAGGTAAACTGCCCTACCATCTCTGAACTACCCAATTTAGCCAGCACTACCAGCATTCCCCACTGACAAGCAGCGTAGACAGCATTACCTATAAAAGTCCAGGAGAAATTACGACGGAGTGTTAGTGGCTTACTTTCTTGCATATACTTGCATATATCTTAGTGATTGTCTCAATTTGTATCAAAATCTCTCGATCAATTATTTAAAACTCGGTAGCCAACTAATTATTTTTGTCTTGGAACTAGAGCGAAAAAGCTTGTATTATTTTTTCTATTCGTATATATTTCACTCCTTTGAACTAAGCAAGTTTTTTGATTGTCCTAAACTTGATTACACACCTGTTGGTTTCACTTTTGCCAGCATATTCCCATTTGTATTTGCCATAACAGCACTATTTATTGAACTATTTACATGCCAATTATTTTCTAAGTATTTAGGTTGATATCCTGACACCAGTTGCTCAAGCAAAAACAGGATAGAATTTGCATCGTTTTTCGCTGATGCTTGGCATAAAGCTTCTACTGTAATAGCCAGATTTTCTGGAATAATTCGACTGGCATTTTTGACAACAAGTAGTTTGGCGTGTTCGGTTGGTTCGTATTCTTCTCCTGCAATCAATAATTCCTCAAATAACTTTTCTCCTGGTCGTAACCCTGTGAATACAATCTCAATATCTTTGTTGACTTCGTATCCAGAAAGGCGAATTAATTCTTTTGCCAAATCAACAATTTTCACTGGTTGACCCATGTTCAGCATTAACACTTCGCCAGTGCGACCAAGTACTGTAGCCTGCAAAACCAGTTGCACTGCTTCTGGAATGGTCATGAAATAACGACAAATTTCGGGATGGGTGACTGTTACTGGGCCGCCTGCGGCAATTTGTTTTTTGAAGGTGGGAACGACGCTACCCCGACTCCCCAAAACGTTGCCAAAACGCACGGCAACATAATGGTTACCGCTTTCTCTAGCGGCTTGCAACACCAACATTTCGGCAACTCTCTTACTGGCCCCCATGACATTGGTGGGATTAACTGCCTTATCTGTGGAAATCATCACAAAATGTTTCACATCGTATTGCAGTGCCAAGTCCAGCAAATTTTTTGTCCCCAGCACGTTATTGGTGATTGCTTCTGGTGGATTTAATTCCATGAGGGGAACGTGCTTATGCGCTGCTGCATGAAAAATCACGTCGGGTTGGAATTTCTCAAAAGCGTATTTAAGGCGATCGCGATCGCGAATATCGCCAATGAAGGCATAAATACGCGGGGTATATCGTTGTGCTTTCCCATCTTCTTTCAGCACTTGTATCAGTTGTTCTAATTCTTGCTGGATAACGAACACAGAATTTTCTCCGTGTCCTATTAGCATCATTTCAGCTGGGCGGCACTTGCAAATTTGACGGCAAAGTTCGCTACCAATCGATCCACCTGCACCTGTAATTAGTGTTTTCTTACCTTTGAGAAATTGGGAAACTCGCTCAATATCTGTCTGTACGGGTTCGCGTCTGAGCAAATCCTCAATGCGTACATCGCGAATGCTATCTACGCGTACACGGCCATTGAGGATTTCATGTACGCCAGGTAAAGTGCAAGTGTGAGTTCCTGTTGTTTTGCAAATATCGACAATTTCCCGAATTACTCGTCCTGCAACTGTCGGCATCGCAATGATGACTTTATGGATTTGCAGTGAATGTATGGCATCAGGAATTGTGTGGCGATCGCCAACTACAGGTATGCCGCGAATGCGCGCGTGTAATTTTCGAGGATCGTCGTCAATGAAGGCAACAGGATGAAAACCTAGTTGGGGATTTCTTTGCATTTCTTGCACAAGGGAAACGCCTGCACTACCAGCACCCACTACCAACACCCGTTCCCGTGATTTGAATGATGCACGTCCTTGGTAGACTCTTTCCACAGCCCTCACACTGAAACGCAGCGCCCCTATGAAAATACATGAAAGCAATCCATCAATAAACGGCAGCGATCGTGGCAGTTTTTCTATAGCAACATGCGGTATGTATTGAAGAGAATTAAATAACAGGGTTTGGAAAACCACTGTAGCCGTTACTAGCATGGCAATGTATGTCAGTTCCTCAATGCTTGCATAACGCCAATAACGCTTATAAAAACCAAAACTCCAAAATACACTTAGTTTTACTATTAAAAACAGTATTGTGGCATTTGCTAGATCCGGTATGTATGATTCCACAACAAGATTGCCATCTAAACGCAAAAACAGCGCTAAGAATGGTGTGATTAGAAAAACAATAATATCAAAAATCAAAAAATGATGGTTTCTCAGCTTCAGCAATTGACACAATAAAGTGTTAATCGAATCTCGCATGAAGTGAGAAAATCTGAATGAGAAATTCATAATTATAAAAACCTCCAGTGCAATCTGCACAAGCATCTGGCTTGGGTAGAAACAACCAAACTCAAAACCGAGTAAATATAGTCAATTCACCTAAAGACAACGGTTGCTAATTTTGGTTATACCATCTCTGCAATTCGTCCTTCTTTACTAGTAAATAGACAGCAGACATAGAGAAAGAAGGTAACTTTGGAGAGACTGAGATCGCTAAGACCATCAAAGCCTAACTCCGTACATTAACAATCACTTATTTAATTAGGGTTGGATATTGGGGTAATCAACAATAGCCTGAGAAGCCTGGAAATAAATATCTGGCAAGTAGTTACATCTAAAGTATTTATATTGAGTTTCTCCAAAAGCTTACTAAAAGTCAACAGATCAACAATGAAATTACTTCTGATGTAATCAGAGAACTTTTTTACAGAAAATTCTATTGACTATTATTTGTAAGTATGCTTATTGCAGATTACCAATAGATTTTAGCTTAGGCAGTAAGGGTTCGAGCAACTGCCAATCCGCATTATTTAGGTTAATAGAATAAACTCTGGTAGACATTAGAAAACCCCACACCCTGGTAACAAAAATTACATTATCTTTTCAAAACCAGATAATATGTAAACCTTTTATTTCTATAGCGTTTATTAAGCAACTGAGGTACACTTAAATCTTTTTTACCAAGGTTAGTAGTTTTGAAAACGTACCTCACCAGGTCGGAAACCGCTATATGAAAAACAGGTTTTCAACAATCATAAGAGTATCATAAAAATATTTTTTTTGCTTATTTAAATAAATTTACATTTGTTGCTACTCGTGTTTGTAATTAAAGTTTGGTATTCAATGTTCATCGATATGCACTGAGATAGCGATCGCAAATACATTGAAGAAGGCAGCTATGCTGGAGGCAGAAGGGCTGATAAAGCTTAATCTATCAAGCTAGAGCAAGCTGAAATCACTACTAACTTTAGAAAGAAAAGCAAAATATATTCTCATATACAAAAAACTTAACTTTTACTTCCTTCTTTTGATAGAGGAGAAGGAAGAACAGAAGCCGTTAACTTCTTAGTGGGTGTTAAGTTTACTCGGAGGATTCCCTGGACTGGATTTAAGGCTCATCCCTTGTCTCCGTATACTTCTTGGTTAGGGAATCCTTTGAATTTTCTTGCGGGATCATCTGAAAACATCGCAATAATTTTGCACACAAAATTATTACATAAAGACTCTGCAAATCTCTGCACCTAGCTCTGTGTATCTCTGCGTTTAAAATCGCTAATTTTTTTGCAAAGCCGTGCTTAGTTTATATGTACTAGTAAACGGATTTGATATAAGAGGAACGATCGAGTGCGATCGCACCTCAAATAATTTCCTCTACACCCCCCATACCCCGAAACTCCATACTTGGGCTGAGGGCTATTCGCTTCCATAGCTAACTACTTAATTAAAATTGAATTTGTGGTTAGTTATTGGTTGGTAGTTGTCCTAAACAACAAACAACCAAATCAATAAATACGTTTATTCACACCTATACCTTTGATGCTATACAGAAGATTTGGCCGTACAGAATTACAGATGCCTGTGTTTTCCTGTGGGGGTATGAGATACCAATATAAATGGAAGGATGTGCCGCAGTGGCAGATTCCCCGTGACAACCAGGAAAATTTAGAAGCGACAATTCGACGGGCAATAGAAGTAGGCATTAATCATATTGAAACTGCCCGTGGTTATGGTTCTTCTGAGATGCAGTTGGGGCGGATTTTGCCAAAGTTGCCTCGCGAACAGTTAATTGTTCAGACCAAAGTCAGTCCTAAGGCAGATGCAAAAGAATTTCAACGCGATTTTGAAAAATCACTACGAAACTTGCGATTAGACTATGTTGATTTGTTGGGAATTCATGGTATTAACAATGCTGAATTCTTAGATTACAGTATCCGTCCCGGTGGTTGTCTGGAAGTAGCAAGAAAACTGCAAACACAGGGGAAAGTTAGATTTATTGGCTTTTCTACACACGGATCAACAGACATTATTATCCAAGCAATTCATACCAACCAATTCGACTACGTTAATCTGCATTGGTATTACATTAATCAGTGGAATTGGTCTGCAATTGAAGCTGCTACCCATCACGATATGGGTGTGTTTATCATTAGCCCATCTGATAAAGGAGGTAAGTTATACGATCCTCCGCAAAAGTTAGTCAAACTTTGCACTCCTTTGAGTCCAATGGTGTTTAATGATTTATTTTGTCTCAGCCATTCCCAAGTGCATACTCTCAGTCTAGGTGCAGCAAGACCAAAAGATTTTGATGAACACCTGAAAACTTTAGAATTGTTGGATAACGCCTCGGAAATTCTGCTACCAATTTTGTCACGTTTAGAGCAAGAGGCCATAGCAATTTTGGGAGAAGATTGGGTAAAAACTTGGCATCTCAACTTACCTACCTACGACCAAACTCCTAGTCAGGTCAATATTCCGGTGATTTTGTGGCTGAGGAATTTAGCGATCGCCTATGATATGCTTGACTACGCCAAAACGCGCTACAACCTGCTTGGCAATGGTAGTCATTGGTTCCCTGGTAATAAAGCAGACCAAATGGATAAACTAGACTTGCAACAATGTCTAAACCGTAGTCCCCACGCTGACAAAATTCCCCACTTTCTTGCACAAGCACATCAAATGTTGAGTGGTGAAGCAGTCCAGCGTTTGTCACAAAGTTAACTGTTTGTCATTTGTCATTTGTCATCGGTCATTGGTTATTTGTCATTGTTCATGTATATTAGATTACCTTCTGGCTCTCTTTTTTAAGGGTTTACGACTTTTTGACTCTCTCTTTATTGGCTGGTCTCTAGCCAGTCCCCAAGATATGTATACACCTTAGCCTTAGCAAGGAGAGGAGATAGGGGTGAGGTGTACTCTATCCAAATCGGCGTATGTTGGGGTGTTAACTTCCTTGGGGAACATAGCAGAATTTAGTATCTATAGAACTTAAAGTTTCAGTAAGCTATTTCATCTCTTTTCAGATAAATGTGGTAATTTTACTGAATATATCGAAACCATAATCCGAAATCCAGGAATTTGACTTTGTAGTTTAGTCTATTCTCACAAAAGCGCGATTTACCCTTTTTTATTAAGTTGCATTTATGAATCTAGAGATATCTAGTCAAGTCTTGAGATGGGGTGTGAGAGTTTTTGGCGTGGGTATACTGAGTGCATTTGTTACAATAACGAACCTCACTCAACCAAGCTATGCTGGAGACGCTACCTTCCGTTGCGATACGAGCAAATACAAAGGCAAAACTATACCCACAACCTTTGTTTTCACCCAAGATGGGAGGAAACTGCCGCTTATTAATTGGGTTTCGGACTCTTTTACGGGGTTGACAACTCAGCAACGCTGTCAGCAGGTAACTTACAGATTTCAAAGAAGCTATGACCAAGGTACGCTGAGATATATCAAGACAGGTATTCTCAACGGACAACCAGTCTTATGTGCCACTCCTCAAAAAAACGCTGCTTGCACAGATAAAACTTTATTATTCACTCTTAAGCGTGGCAGCGATCCCGATGCTACTGCACGCCAATTATTCGATCGCCGTGCTTTGGCAGCGGGAAATGCCACAAATCAAAGTGGTGGCGACACGAGCAACGATCCGGTGAATATCGATGTCGAAGCTTACCTATACTTTGGATCATCTCAGCCAAAAATCCTGAAATGAATTGGCGTCAATTAACACTGGTTGCCTGTGTTGGCGGGTTATGCTTCACGCTGTCATATCTTAGAGAGTACAGCTGAACTTTTTTTCATGTTATCAAGGTAATCAACCGTCATCGTTGGGAATAACTTTCTGCGATCGCCATTCACATCCTGATAACTTGCACCAGTTGCAGTATCGGGAGGCGGAGCCTCCAAAACCTAGTTACCAGGTTGAACCTGGTAACGAGAATAAATGAGAGGTGATAAGTTAGGGATCTGTGTGTTTGGTGTAGAGTGTGCGATCGCCAGAAGAAGTTTCAGAGTTAATTTCTAATGATTTCACCATTGTGTCTGCGGTTGGCAAAAACTTATCGTAAATATCTTTTTCTGCTGTGTAGATAATTGCGTAAGCTTTACCTTCTTTCAAAGTAAACACTTGCAAATTTTTTAAACTGTAGTCCCTATCTTTTACGGTAAAGACTAATTCTTTCCCTGATTTATTTGCAAAAGTCCTGTTACTTGTATGCTCAATCTTCCCTGCTACTTGATTTTCAATTTCCTTAATTGAGGAATCGCTATATTCATTTAACGTCCCTGAAAAATATTCAACAGTTATTGTCACCTTTTCTTGGAATTTGTCTGCACTACTTTCTGTTGGTGACAAAAACGCAACCACTTCACCAGTAATAGGGTTGTTTATCTCTTGTTTTTCCCAGCTTTGTGGATATTTCATTTTTATCCCCAAAGCAGAATTTTGATATATTAAGAAATTCTCGGCAGGTTTTCTGCTGAGCAGAAATATAATACTTGTGCCAAGTGCTGCGACTATTGGCAATCCAATTAGAAGTTTATGAGTGAAAAATTTTTGGGATGGTGTTGATGTGAGAGTTAGTGTAGAGCCAGAGATTGACGTTTTTGCAGCCTGTGGTGTTGTTAAGGTAGCGGGTATTAACCCCTTTAAAGCTTGCAAAGCTTCTTCTGCTGATTGGTAGCGATCGCGAAAATCATAACGCACCATTTTGTCTAAAATATCTGCTAGTTTTTGGCTAACTTGCGCTTGATTGCGCCAAATAATTTCACCTGTATTAGTATCTTTTGATAATTGAAGTGGAGGTATTCCTGTTAAAGTTTGAATACCAATGATTCCCACTGCATAAATATCACTTCTAAAATCTGGATGACCATTAGATTGTTCGCTAGGCATATAACCAGCAGTACCAATAGCAACAGTTTTATGTTTTTGCCCCTGAGAATTAACTATTTGGGTACTAATTTGTTTAACCGCGCCAAAGTCAATCAGTACAATTTTGCCACCTTGCCGTCGTATTATATTTGATGGTTTGATATCTCGGTGAATAACACCTTGTTGATGAACAAAGATTAAAACTTCCAGAATATCTTGTAAAAGTTTAAATACATAAGCTTCACTCAGCTTTTTACCCAGAAGCAATTCTTTGCTCAGGTCATGACCTTCGATGTATTCTTGAACCAAATAGAATTCCTGATTTTCCTCAAAGTGAGCCAAAAGTCGCGGGATTTGCTCATGCTTCCCTAAGTTTTCTAGTATTTCTGCTTCTTGGTTAAAAAGACGTCGTGCTTCCCGTAAAGTGTGTGGGTCTGTAACCATTGGTTTAAGCTGCTTAACAACGCACTTAGGATTCCCTGGCCGTTGTATATCTTCGGCTAAAAAAGTAACACCAAACCCCCCCTTCCCGATTTGGTCGAGAATTTGGTAGCGTCCACCAAGCTTTTGACCCACTATTACAGTCGCCATAGGTACTGGAAGTTACCACTTTATTTGATATTGATTTTCGCACAGAATTAAAGTTGCTGATATATACAGAATCTTTAAAGAAGTACACGATTAACCTATGAAACTCAGCCTGTGCATGATTGTTAAAGATGAAGAAAAAGCACTACCCAAATGCTTGGGCAGCGTCAAAAATGTGGTAGATGAAATGGTAGTGCTAGATACGGGTTCTAGCGATCGCACTCCGCACATTGCCCAGAAGTTTGGTGCGAAAGTGTACCATTTTCAATGGTGTAATGATTTCAGTACTGCTCGGAATGAAGCTCTAAAATATGTCACAGGTGATTGGGTTCTAGTCTTAGATGCGGATGAAAAACTGTCGCAAAAAATTATACCGCAGTTGCGAGAGGTAATCGAAAGGGAAGAATATCTACTTATTAACCTCGTCCGCCAAGAAGTAGGAGCGGTACAATCTCCCTATTCGCTGGTTTCTCGTCTATTTCGCAATCATCCAGAAATTCGTTTTTCCCGTCCTTACCACGCCTTAGTAGATGATAGCGCCACCGAGATTTTATGCCAAGAACCTCACTGGCAGATAGGTTATTTGCAAGGCGTAGCAATTCTGCATTCAGGCTATCAAAAAAATACCATTACCCAAAACAACAAACACACCAAAGCACAAGCAGCAATGGAAGAATTTCTCGCTACTCATCCCAATGACCCTTATGTTTGCAGTAAGTTAGGGGCATTGTATGTAGAAACTGGGAAAATATCTGAAGGTGTGAAGTTATTAACCAGAGGAATTACTGCTGTTGAAGAAAACTACGATATTTTGTACGAACTTTACTATCATTTAGGTATTGCCTACAGTCGTTTGCAAAATCCCAAACAAGCTATTGCCCACTATCAAGCTGCAATCAAATTACCTATTTACCCCATGCTTAAGCTAGGAGCATACAATAATTTGGGCAACTTACTCAAAGCCACTGGAGATTTAAAAAGTGCAAAGACTGCTTACGAAACAGCTTTGAAGATTGACCCCACCTTTGCCACGGGACATTACAATTTGGGAATGACTTTCAAAGCAATGGGTTTATTTACAGATGCGATCGCATCTTATCAAAAAGCAATTCAGTTAAATCCCAACTACGCAGATGCCTATCAAAACTTAGGGGTAGTGCTGCTGAAACTGGGCAATTTACAGGCTAGTTTAACAGCATTTCGCATGGCGATCGCTCTGCATGAAAAACACAATCCCCAAGAGGCGCACCGACTGCGGCAAGGGTTGCATGAGATGGGGTTGATTTAGGAGGAGATTAGGTATCGGGGATAGGGTATCGGGGATAGGGTATTGGGTATTCCTAATCCCCATTGCCCCTAATCCCTAGTCCCCAGTCCCCAGTCCCCAGTCCCTTAAATATGGGCAATCCATCCTGAAATACCAACAATTCTCCCGGCTGAATTGGCGTCCAGACTTCGTTGTCAGTCAGAGGAGTGGTAGCAATAACCGCAACGCGATCGCTAGGTGTGGTCAATTCACTAAAATCTACAGTCACGTCTTCGTCAATCAAGTGGGCAGCAGCAAATGGCGCTTGCCGTACAATGTAGCAGAGTTTGGTTGAACAGTGAGTAAAAAAGTGTTCTCCATTTGTTAATAAGTAATTAAACACACCTATTGAAGAAATTTTGTCAGTTATTTCTCTTAAGACGGAGTACAATTCTTCCAGAGAAGGTTCACCAAAAGGAAAGCGTTCTCGCAAAGTTTCCAATATCAGGCAAAAAGCTTTTTCACTATCGGTATTGCCCACAGGTTGGAAAGACTGCAAGCCTAGGGGATTAAAATCTGGTAAATCGCCATTGTGGGCAAACACCCAATATCGCCCCCACAGTTCGCGACGGAAGGGATGGCAGTTTTCTAGAGCAATTTCACCCTGAGTAGCTTTGCGGATGTGGGCAATCACATGAGTCGAGTGAATGGGATAGTGTCGCACAAACTCTGCTATGGGAGAACTAACAGAGGATTTGGCGTCTATGAAAATCCGACATCCCTTTCCTTCAAAAAAAGCAATGCCCCAACCATCGCGATGGTCGTCAGTTTTTCCTCCCCGTGCCGCAAATCCGCTAAAACTGAAGCAAATATCTGTCGGCACATTACAGTTCATACCCAACAATTGACACATGACGGTTGCAGTTCTGAACCTGGACTTGCCTGTGGGATTAAGATACCTCAGAATGCGTCAATTTGTCTGGTGCGATCGCTTCAATATCAAGATTTATCTTTGTGCAAAAAAGACCCGAAGCACAGCACACGCCAGGTGATGGTCGTCATCCTCCTGGACTTTGAGTTTGAATACCAAACTCGGGTTTTGCGAACTTACCTGGATATTTCTTCTGAAAATACGCTTCCAGCACTTGTAAAACCATCGGCCCGCAAACAGTACCACCGTGATCTCCAGAGTTTTCACCAAATGCTACAACCACAATTTCTGGTTTGTTGCTAGGGGCATAGGCACCAAACCAAGTATGATTGGGACGACCAACACCAGCTTCTGCTGTACCGCTTTTTCCAGATGTTGGGGGAATTGATGGCACATTCAAACGCTTTCCTGTACCCTCGGTAATGACCTTCCGCAGTCCATCGCGCAGCACTGCGATCGTTGAAGGTTTCATGTTTAAAGATGAGCGCCAGTTTTTTGCTTCTTCATGGTCTTTGAGCACATGTGGTTTAATGCGAAACCCTCCATTTGCAGGGACAGAGAACATAATCGCGGCCTGCAATGGCGTGACTTGCAACGCACCTTGACCAATAGACATATTGATGGTGTCGCCTACTGTCCAAGGCATTTTCCAAACTTTTTGTTTCCATGTCCGATCTGGAACCAAACCTTTGGATTCTTCTGAGGCGAACTCAAAACCAGTTTTTTGACCAAACCCATATTTGCGAGTCCATCCGATGAGAGTGGGCCCACCAACTTTTCTACCAACTTGGTAGAAAAAGGTATCACTACTCATCGCCATTGCTCCCGGAAATCCCAACGGCCCAAACCCAGCGTGATTCCACTCTCCAAAAGTCACACCGCCCACAGTGAGGGAACCGTAAGTTTGTAATATGGAGTCAGGAGAAAATTTCCCTGATTCCAGTCCGGCGGTTGTAGTGATAATCTTGAAAGTACTGGCGGGTGGAAAGGCGCTGAGGGCGCGATTGACTAGGGGATGGTCTTTAGTTTGGACACTTTCCCAATCTTTTTGGCTCAATTTTTGCTTAGAGAAAATATTCGGGTCAAAGCCAGGGTAAGACACCATTGCTAAAATAGCACCGTTATTTGGGTCAAGTGCCACAACTGCCCCTCTGCGATTACCCAAAGCTTTATTAGCTGCTAATTGCACATCCAAATCTAAAGTCAAGTGTAAATCATTACCAGCTTTAGCTTGCTTCTCTCCCAAAACCTTTTGCGGGCGTCCGGCACTATCCACCTCCACCTGCTGACCACCCCATTCACCCCGCAACACTTTCTCATACGCCTTTTCCACACCCATCTGACCAATGACATCTCCTAGTCGATAACCGTCCTTTTCCTTTTCTTTCAACTGTTGGGAGGTTAGCTCACGCGTATATCCTAATACATGTGCTAGCTCCTTTCCATGTGGATAATAGCGTACGGCTTCCGTATGAATTTCTACTTCCTGGAGTTCGCTTTCATACTCCTTTAATGCAGTAATTTCTGCATCATTGAGGTCACGCTCAATCCGCACCAGAGAAGTGGAACGAGGCCCGGCCTCTTCTAGTTTTTGTTCAATATCCTCTAGAGGAATTTTGAGAATTTGCGACAGCCGCGAACCTACTACAGACCAAGATGGTTTGGTGTGAGCCATTGGCCATAAGTATACAGAATGAGGATAGCGAGTGGTAGCTAATAATTTACCATTACGGTCAAAAATATTACCTCGCTCTGGCTGTTTGGGAATTATGCGAATCCGGTTTGATTCTGCTCGTTGCCGAAACTTTGCTCCTTCCAAAATTTGCAGATATGCCAAACGAGCCTCAATACCAGCTGACATCACTAATGTGAATAAAATTAAAAATATGGACTGATAACCTCGTCCGACCGTTCGTGTAGATTTTTTAGCACCCATTCGAGATGATTGTGATAAAGACATAAGGCAAAAATAGATTCCAAGATTGTGTTTGTATGTATAAAATTATTCTCAATAACCAACCGAGAGTTAGTAACAAATAATCTAAAAAGTATATTCCTTATAAATCTTTTTTGCCCGGTACAATGAACCTAGATGTAATATTTAGTTCATCTACTTAACTAGTTTGTTTCACAAAAGCACATGAAGGGGACTGGGGATTAGGGCATAAAAAATTATGAATTATGAATTATGAATTATGAAATTTTCAGCCCAATCGCATTCATCATTCATAATTCTCACCAGTACCCAATCCCCATTGCCCCTAATCCCCACTCCCTTGCGGTCGTGGGGGCCCCGAGTTCCCCAATACCCAATACCCGATACCCAATTCCCAGTACAATTACTGTTTTCTAAGTAAGGACTATGGCCCATAGTGTGACGCAAAATCAGGGGGAGACGATGACCTTTGAGTCCTTTGATGTTGAACTGCGTAACGTCTTCAAGTTTTTTCACCAAGAGCCAGCAGTACATGGAATAGATTTGGATGTTAGGCGGGGTGAGTTTTTTAGTATCCTTGGTCCATCTGGCTGCGGCAAGACAACTACGCTACGTTTGATCGCAGGGTTTGAAAGAGCTGATGCTGGAAAGGTTTTGATCCAGAGTCAGTCTATGATTAACGTTCCCCCTTATCGCCGACCAGTCAATACTGTATTTCAAAGCTATGCTCTGTTTAACCACCTGAATGTGTGGGATAACATTGCTTTTGGACTCCGGTTAAAAAAATTACGTAAAGCTGAAATAGAAAACAGAGTCAAAGAAGCTTTACAACTAGTGAAAATGGAAGGTTTACGAGCGCGCTTTCCCAGTCAACTCTCGGGCGGTCAACAGCAACGAGTAGCATTAGCGCGGGCATTAGTCAACCGTCCGGTTGTCTTGCTGTTGGATGAACCTTTGGGAGCGTTAGATTTAAAACTCCGTAAGGAAATGCAGGTAGAACTCTCCAACTTACACAAAGAACTAGGCATGACCTTTGTGATGGTGACACACGACCAAGAAGAAGCCCTATCTTTGAGCGATCGCATTGCCGTCATGAATCATGGCAAAATTGAGCAAATTGGCACGCCCAGTGAAATCTACGAAAACCCCCAGACAGCCTTTGTAGCAGAATTTATCGGCGATACAAATTTATTCGAGGGTGAGATTGCAGAAGTAGACGCTTCCAGCGTGCAAATCGTAACAAACACAGGACTAAAAATAACCGTCTCTCGCTTTGTTGATACACCCGCTGAATTATTACAAGCAGTAGTAATAAGCGTACGCCCAGAAAAAATTCAACTTTCGCTTTATAAACCTAGTGTGCAAACTAACTGCTTTGAAGGGCGATTAGTCAACATCATGTATTTAGGAACGCATATTAATTATGTCGTCGAATTGAAAAAAGGCGTACGTATTACAGTTATGCAACCTAACATTTTCGGCAGTTTACCAGATCCCAACACACCCATCTACGCTTGGTGGACTGAAAATGATTGTTTAGCTATTAGTCAAGAGTCAAGAGTCAAGAGTCAAAAGCAATAAATGTCGAGTAAATATTTTCAACAATTACGTGTTTATAAATTATCAGAAAAGTTAGCTGATGAAATTTGGATAATTGTTGAGGGGTGGAATTTGTTTGCAAAGGATACGATAGGTAAACAGATTGTACGATCAGCAGATAGCATTGGTGCGAATATAACAGAAGGTGTAGGGAGAGGAAGTTATCAAGATAACCGACGATTTATCAGAATGGCAAGAGGTTCTTTAAACGAAACTCAACATTGGCTTAGACGAGCTTATCAGCGTAACCTACTAAATACTGAACAAGTAGATATACTCAAAAAAATAATTAATGATCTAAGACCCCAATTAAACTCATATCTAAAATCTGTTGGCAATGTTCCTGAAGAATAATGAACCTTAATTTTTAACTCTTTGACTCTTGACTCTTGACTCTTGACTTTTTGACTAATGACCAATGACAAACAGACGCAAATTCTTACAATGGTTCACAGCACTTTCTAGCTTATCTTTAGCTAGTTGTAGTTGGAGACTTGCTGACGTGCGTGCCACTTCCATCACTAAAGGTTCGCGAGAGCAACTAGATATCTACACTTGGACACAATACATAGACCAAGAATTATTGAAAACCTTTACTGCTCAAACTGGCATCAAAGTACTCACGGATGTTTATGATTCTAATGAAGTCATGCTGAATAAGTTACAAGCTGGCAGTGGTGGAACTTATAGCGTGATTTACCCATCCGATTATATGGTGCAAAAGATGGTGGAAAATGGATTATTAACAGAACTAAATCATCAGCAAATCATTGGTTTAGATAATTTATTTTCCCGTTTTCAAAATCCAATTTATGACCCCAATAATCGCTACAGTATTCCATTTTGCTGGGGGACAACAGGTTTAATTTATAATTCCGAAATTATCAAAACACCGCCGGAAGATTGGGACTATCTTTGGCAGAACCAAGAACAACTCAATAAGCGGATTACTTTGTTAGATGATGTCCGGGAAGTGATGGGCGCGGTATTGCGGATGCTGGGTTATTCCTACAATTCCAAAAATGAAAATGAAATCAAACAAGCTTATGAAAAATTGCAGGTTCTTAAACCCGCTATAGCTGCCTTTGATACTGATGCTTGGCGCAATCAAATTGTGGCAGGAGATTTAGTATTGTCAATGTGTTATTCATCCGATGCCGTCAAAATTACTCAAGAAAACCCTAAATTCAAGTATGTGGTTCCTAAAAGTGGTTCCTCACTCTGGACTGACACAATCATCATCCCAAAAACGGCTCCCAATCCAGATGGTGCTTATGCTTGGATTAATTTTATCCTTCAACCAGAAGTAGCAGTTCAAATGAGCGAACGCCTATGGATAGCTACGCCCAATCAGGCTGCTTTTGAGCTATTGCCCAAGAAAATACAGAATAATACTAATTTATTTCCTCCAGAGTCAATATTAGTAAACTGTGAACGAATTACTCCTCTAGGAGAAATTGAAGAAGTTTACGATCGCTATTGGACAGAATTAACTAGTGCTTGAAGACAGAAACAAGTCAAGAGTCAAGAGTCAAAAGTCAAGAGTTAGTGCTTATTCTCCTACTTTCTCCCTTCCCCTACTTCATAATTCATAATTCATAATTTCAAACTGTGTCTACTCAAATTCCTCGTTCTTCAATCGATTCCACCAATGAAGTTGCCGCAATCCCAAAACGGCAACGTTCACAATTCGTCTGGTTGCAACCTTTAATATTGCTAGCACCAGCAGGAATTTGGTTGTTACTGCTACTGGTGCTACCAACGCTGATAATTTTTCAGTTGAGTCTGGTACCAGGAATTCGGCCGGGGGATTTGGTAATTCCCAGTGGCTTCGATAACTACATCCGGATATTTGAACCCCTGTATCTGCGAGTTATTGGGCGATCGCTCTTTTTTGCTGTCAGTACTACAGTCATTTGTTTAATCTTAGGCTTCCCCGTCGCCTATTGGATCGCTCAAATAGCACCAAGGCGTTGGCGAAATTTGCTCCTCATCGGCTTTGTGTTACCGTTGTGGACTTCTTCTTTACTCCGTTCCTATGCTTGGATTACAATTTTGCGCCCTACAGGTTTACTCAATACAGTCTTAACTAGTTTGAGTTTGCCTAGTTTAGATTTATTTAACCGTAGTTCGGCTGTCTTAATTGGCATGAGTTACAGCTTACTGCCTTACATGGTCTTGATTTTATACGCAGCCCTGGAAAAATTAGACAAGCGTTTGCTAGAAGCAGCAGCGGATTTGGGTGCAAATCCCGGACAAGCTTTTTGGAAAGTCACCATACCCCAAACCCTTACCGGCATAGCAGCTGGTTCTTTCTTAGTATTCATCACTGCCTTAGGGGATTTTATCAATCCAAAATTACTAGGCGGTGCTTCCAGCATGACAGCAGCGCAGTTGGTTTATAACCAATTTCTCGGTGCTACCCAAAATTGGGGTTTTGGTTCAGCTTTAAGTATGATGTTGATTTTGATAGTCAGTATCGCGATCGCTCTTTTAATTAAGTTTGGGGATGCCACACCCAAGCGGTAATAAGGAATTGGGAAAGGGGAATTGGGCATTGGGAATTGAAGTACTGATTTTTCCTATGCCCCTTGCCCACTAACTACTAACTACTAACAATCAACAAATGACTAATGACCAATGACTAATGACTAATGACTACTTCTTTTTTTGTTGCGAAATAGAAAGGGTGTATGTATACTGTCCTTGGGATAGCTCCCCGATGTACAGTGAGTAGTTTCCCTTCTGCCAAAAGCCAGACATTTCTGGTTTGCCTCCTGAGTAACTGTCTGGTAAAACGCAGAAGCGTCCTCCAGGCCCATCAATCAATAGTGTCGGCTTTCCATTACCTTCCACCGCTAGCCGTAAGTAAGGCAGTGACTCTGTAACTTCAAGAGTTTGATTGGGTGTAAGGGCAATATTGCCGCAGTCACTTGTTTTTGAGCCACCAGACTCACCATTCAAGACTATCGGATCTGGTTTGAAATTGGGTTCTATTTTTACATTTTCTGCTCGAACAAAGTTAGCATTGGCGAGTACTAAAATTGTCGCCAAGGCTAAGACTGAAGGGACAATATTAAATAATGCAGGTAGTTTCATATTTAATAATGCTCCTGATTTGTTCAAGAGCGATAGATATAATTAATATTCCGAGTTTATAGACGACTATAAATATACTTTTGTTCCGCCAAAATCTGGATAAAATTTGATTAATACTTAAACGCTAAGAGTTTGTCTGGAAAGTGACTAGTGAGAACCCCATGACAGCAACTATTCCTAAAATTCTTGCCTTAGACTTTGATGGTGTAATTTGTGATGGTCTGATTGAATATTTTGAGACATCATGGCGTACTTATTGCCAAGTTTGGTTACTAGCTAACGAGACACCACCAGATGATTTAGCTTCCAAATTTTATCGGCTAAGACCTGTGATTGAAACAGGTTGGGAAATGCCCGTTTTAATCAAAGCTTTGCTAGAGGGAATAGCAGAAGAAGAAATCCTTCAAGAATGGCACAGCATTAATCAAAAAATTTTGCTAGCAGACAATTTAAATGCAAAAGAAATAAGCGCAAAACTTGACAATTTGCGTGATGAATGGATAGCCACAGATTTAAACGGATGGTTGAGCCTACACCGATTTTATCCGGGTGTAATCGATAAAATTAAAGTAACTATTGCTAGTACAACTAAACTATACATTATTTCTACAAAAGAAGGGCGTTTCGTACAAAAACTGTTGCAACAAGAAGGAGTAAATCTAGGGTCAGAAGAAATTTTTGGTAAAGAAGTTAAGCGTCCCAAATACGAAATTATACGCAAATTGATTGAGTTACATAAAATATCACCAGAAACAGTTTGGTTCGTAGAAGACAGATTAAAAACATTGCAATTAGTAGATCGGCAAACAGACCTTAAAGACGTAAAACTTTTCCTTGCAGACTGGGGCTATAATACTCCATCAGAAAAAATCACTGCCCAAAATGACCAACGCATTCAGCTATTATCACTTTCTCAGTTTGCACAAGATTTTTCAGAGTGGTAGTAGATAGTAGTTAGTAGTTAGTAGTTAGTAGATAGTAGATAGTTGTTAACCACTAACCACCAACCACTAACCAATGTAGAGACGTGCCATGGCACGTCTCTACAACCACTAACCACCAACCACTAACCACCAACCACTAACCACTAACAGTCATCACGAGAAGTACATTTATTCACAGCAATTTACTTAAACACAAAAACTCCTGTTGCAAGCGCTGTTGAAAGGCATCCATACCGAAAGTTGCGATCGCCATTTCTCGCAGCCACTGGCCATCACAACGTTGGTCTTCTCTTTTGAGTATTTCTATACAAGCTACTGCCACAGCGTTTGGATCGCGGTGTGGTACTCGCCATCCGAGTTTACCATCTAGCAATGGCTCAGCTGAGCCATCGGCATCACCAGATAGCACTGGTACACCACAAGCCATCGCCTCCAGATAGACAATGCCAAACCCTTCTTGGGAAGGCATAATGTAAGCATCAGCAAGGCGATAGTGTTCTACTAGTTCTTCTGTGGGTACAAAGCCAGCAAAAACAACGCGATCGCTAACGCCTAAATCTTTCGCTAGCTTGGCTAGTCGGGGTTGGTCATCGCCACGACCAATTACTAGATATTTTACTTCTGGGAAGACTTCAGCAATTTGTGGTAAAGCCTGAATTGTGATATCTACACCTTTATAAATATCACCAGACCAAAGTCGTGCCACAGTCATCAATACTTTTGCATCTTGCAAACCATAGTGTTCTAGTAAAGTAGTCGGCTTCTGCCCTGGAGTCAAGCGATCGCCATCCACAGCACAAGGTAATATTTTTACCTGAACAGGATTGAGATTATTAACAGCACAGGCTACCTCACGGGTGTAGCGGCTGATTGTCCAAACTTGTGCTGCTTTTTGCAGGCTGGACTTCATGGCTTTTGGTAATGGTTCCCAAACTTCCTTGCCATAAGTCATCACAGTATAGGGAATTCCCAGAAACTGGCACAACATCCCTACCAAGGGTGCAAGCTTGACATGACCGCAAAAAACATGCTGTGGTCGCTGGCGGATCAAATGAGTGAATAACGCTGCTGTCATTCTCACTCGTCCTAGTAGAGGAGATGTAGTTTTAAAGTAATGAAACTTGAAACGGTCTGATTCAAAAGGATTGGTGCAGCCAGGAGTATCTCGGAGTATAAAAACTTCTGCACGTAGCGGTTTGCTTAATCCCAGATAAGCTTGAAACACATCCTTGACATAAGATTGAATTCCACCCTCGCAGCTAAAAATTTCTAAAAATACGAAGACATGGTCAACTTGTGTGGTTAGTTGTTGACTTAAACCTATGTTTTCTCCGACTTGAGGAGTTAGCATTTTCTTTCTATAGTCGTTATCACTTCCAGGCAACGGATAAACTCACACCATTTAGCTGTTGCGCTTACACATTGCACTTTTTTTCGTTAAGATCGTCATCTGTCCTTTGTCAAAAGCTAATGACTAATGACCAATGACTAATGACGACCCTCACAAGCAATTGTGCAAATTTAAGGTGTTACAGCTTTTTACTTCAAAACAGGAAGGGTTAAGTATAAAAAATGAAGAATATCCCACAAAGTATAAATTTAGGGATACGTAACTTTGATACTTTCAAATCCTAGCAAACTAGCCAGACTAACTCGAATGCTGACATTACGGTAATGAATATATTTTTTTTGTAAATACTTATTTTTATTTTTACACAAAATTATTTAAATTCAAGTAATAATACTGATAAAATACCACTTTTCAACTAAGCCTTTAGCTTCAAACTGCCCAGCTTTTGATTTTGGATCAAAGCCTAAATTCGGATCTAGTTTCAATGCTTTTTGGAACATAGCAACCGCACGTCAAAACGTCAAAACTGCCTTTTTGCGCCTGTTGCTTGCCTTCTGGAACCAAGCACTCCGCTTTTGCTTCTTGTGTTTATAGTCCTTGGCCCAACGACGCGGTAAAAAGAAAGCAATCATTGCTTTTCTATATAACTGCGCTTCCTTCAGGCAAAGCAAGCTGACTCGAATAAAAGTCATTGCAAAAGCCTTAGTGCTTATAATTTAACATTGTCAAGGTATCTAAAAAATAAATAATATGTGGTAAAAGATATGGTAAAAGAATATTCATACCGTATTTATACCAACAGAGATGAGTTTTGGATTTGAGTGCATTCTACAGAATATGCAAAATACACAGTATTTAACCGATCTGAATTACGGGGATTTAGACGTAGTTAGAGAACAGGCAATCAAACTACACAATCAGAAACAGATTTTATCCGAATATTTCGAGTAGCCCAAAAAAGAAGCTTAAATCCACGTAAATGCGGTGAGGCAATTACGACAATTTGTCAACTGATGAGATTATGAATAGGAGCATTGCTTTTTACAGCATAAAAATCCACAAGATTACTTAGGATTAGCTTGAATAAATGCTTATTTGTGCCTTGCGATCGCCAGTAAATATCTCAAACACTAATTTTGACGTATAAGCTGGCTGGTTTTGTAAGCCATTTAATCGCACGATCAAAAGCTAGCTACAGTATGGCTTCGTAGCTTTGCAGAGATCTTTTATTTAAGCTATGGCATCGAGTATAAGGATGAATACACTTATTCCTGCTTGTGAGAGTAAGCCTATCCCTTCTTTGCTCTCTCGCTACTTCTTCTGATGCCTGTTTAAGCTGTCGCGCCTACAAGTTGCACTTTTTATAACCTGAAATCCTGAGTGCAAAGCTTTCTAACAAAAAATTTGTATAACCCACACGGAAATCATTGCCTAACTCGTGTTTGTCATTGTACGCGACGCTCTGCGTTGGTGCTATTTCTTCCCATGCTTGTTTATCTGCTGCCTAACCTCTCTGAACGAGGAAACTTTGAAACCTACAAAGCTTAAGGAGAAAACGAATGATTTATAAGCCCGCTCTTGCTGTACCTGGATTACTGCTGGTCTTGGTGGTGCAATCTGCACTAGCACACGTACCGTGCCCGCCGGAGTCACAACCACAACCCCAACCAAAACCACCTTCTTACGGGCAACCACCTTCCCACGAGCAACCCCCATCCAAAGGACAACCGCCTTCCCAAGGACAGCCTCCATCCCAAGAGCAACCACCTTCCCAGGAACAACCACCTTCTCAAGGACAGCCTCCATCCCAAGAGCAACCACCTTCCCAGGAACAACCACCTTCTCAAGGACAGCCTCCATCCCAAGAGCAACCACCTTCCCAGGAAC